>NZ_JBUDPI010000045.1:0-16802 GCF_054919635.1 Halochromatium sp.
GAGTTCGGTAAGGTGCTCAAGGAAGGCCCGGCCGAGGACTTCGGCAATCGCGAGCGTATCGGCGGTCTGCTGCGTTTCGCCAGCACGCATAATGACAACGACGAGCAGACGGTCTCGCTCGATGAATACATCGAGCGTATGAAGGAGGGTCAGAAGGACATCTACTACATCACCGCCGATAGCCCGGCGGCCGCACGTCATAGCCCACACCTGGAGGTGTTCCGCAAGAAGGGCGTCGAGGTGCTCTTGCTCTCGGATCGGGTCGACGAGTGGCTCGTGACCAACCTGCACGAGTACAAGGAGAAACACCTGCAGTCGGTGACCAAAGGCAAGCTCGACCTGGGCGACCTAGCCGATAAGGAGGAAAAGGAAAAGGCCGAGCAGGCCGAGAAGGAGCACGGGGATCTCCTCAAGCGGCTCAAGGACTCGCTTGGCGAGCGCGTTGAGGCGGTGCGTGTGTCGACCCGACTGGTGGATTCGCCGGCCTGCATCGTCGTCGGCGAGCATGATATGAGCGCCAACCTGGCGCGCGTGCTCAAGGCCGTGGGTCAGGACGCCCCGAGCATGAAGCCAACGCTTGAGCTCAACCTGGACCATCCGATGGTGCGTCGCTTGGAGGCCGAGTCGGATCAAGGCCGTTTCGATGATCTCGGCATGATCCTGCTCGATCAGGCTATCCTTGCCGAAGGTGGTCAGCTCGATGATCCCTCGGCCTTCGTCGGTCGTCTGAATAAGCTGATGATGAATATGTTCATGAGTGGTGCTTGATGGTTGATGCCCCGGTAACCCTGGGTTGGCGCGAGTGGGTTGGCCTGCCCGAGCTCGGCCTGCCGCTGATCAAGGCCAAGGTGGATACCGGGGCGCGCACCTCAGCCCTGCACGCGTTTCAGGTCGAGCGCTTTACCAAGGACGGTGTGGACTGGGTGCGCTTCGCGGTGCACCCGCTCCAGGGTCGGGACGATCTCGTCGTGAATTGTTGCGCGCCCTTGCTCGATCAACGCCCTGTGACCGATTCTGGCGGTCATCGTGAGGAACGACCGGTGATCGCCTCGACGCTTGAGGTCGGCGGCCAGCGCTGGCCGGTGGAGCTTACGCTCACCGACCGCGACAGCATGCGTTTCAGGATGCTCGTTGGACGCACTGCGCTCAGCGGGCGGGCGCTCGTCGACGTGCGCCAGTCGTTCCTGTTGGGACATCACACCGATGCCGCCGCTGCCTATCGCGGCGTTGCGGCTATTGGGTCGGCCGAGGGCGCATGCGGTGATCCGTAGCTACAAGGTCGCCTTCGTGGCGCTGTTTGTCGGCCTGCTGGCGCTGACGGTCTTTGCGGTGTCGGTCAATACCTACCGACATGCGACGCGGGTCTCGCTCGATCTCTCGGCGGATATCCTCTCGGAGATGTCGGCCAAGGTGGTGGCGGAGACCTCGGCTCGATTCGAGGCAGCACGCGATATGGCCGAGATCAATGCGCTCTTGGTCAGCGAGCGCGGTCTCGAGGATTATCAGGCGTTGTTTCGCCTGTTCGGGCGGCAGTTAAGCCTATTGCCACAGCTCGAATCCATCTATGTCGCTGGCGCCGACGGCGATTTCATCCAGGCCAGCAGCTCACCGCAATGGATGACGCGACTGATCCGTCGCCAGGCAGAGCAGGATGGACACGCAAGCGAGGTGACGGAGCGGCTCATCTATCGCGGTCCGGATTTCGCACCGATCGCCCATATCAACGGCGAAGCAACCTATGATCCGCGCAGACGTCAGTGGTTTCGCCAGGCTGCTGCTAACGAGGGGCTGCACTGGTCGCCCGTCTATCAGTTTGCGGGAACCGGCGAGCGCGGCATCACGGCTGCGGTTGCGGTCCGCGAGTCCGATGGCTCGCTGATCGGCGTAGTCGGGGTCGACATCTCACTGAGCAGCCTCTCGCAATTCCTGAGTGAGCAGCGCATCACACGGGGCGGAATCGCGGTGATCGTCGGTCCCGACCGGCAGTTGATCGCCTTTCCGCAGAGCGTCGAGCTGCGCCAGAGTGGGCGCCAATTTGAGCGCCCACTTGATCAGGGAGGCGGGTCCCAAGGTACAGATGTCAAGCCAACGCCGAGTGCTGCTGGGGACGCGAATCCGGGCACAGCGCCTGTAGATACCGGGACGACGGACTCAGAGGCCGCTGTGGCCGGTGAAGTTGTGCAGTTGCCGCGGGTCGACGACCTCAGTGCAGCCTGGCTGGTCGATGCCTATCTGGAAGCTCCGCAGTCGTCCCGGGTCTCGGCCATCAACCGTGTCGAGTACAGCCTGACGCGCACCGCGGGCCAGCGTTTTCTTTCCCAACGGCAGGCGTTTCCGCCGGGGGTCGGTGACGATTGGGAGCTGATGGTCGTGGTTCCCGAGACTTCATTGCTGGAGTCCGCGCGGCGATTGTTCAGCGAGGCGGCGGCGATCTCGCTGATCTTGCTGCTGGCCGCGGCGATCGCGGTCTCCTTCTTGGCGCTTCGTCTGTTTCAGCCGCTCAAAAGGCTGGTTCGCAATACCGAGCTGATCCGCGAGTTCCGCTTCGCCGATGTCAAGCGGGTGCCATCACGCTTCGCCGAGATCAAGGCGATGGACGAGGCGCTCTGGAAGATGAGTCAGGGCCTGCGCTCGCTGGAAAAGTTCGTCCCTATCGATGTCGGTCGGCGGCTGATTCAATCCGGTAAGCGGGTAGAGCCGGGAGCTGAGGTCCGCGAGCTGACGCTGCTCTTTACTGGCGCATCGGATCTCGCGAATCTCTGTGAGGCGCTGCCACCCGCACGGATCACCGAGCTCTTGGCGCGCCAGCTCGATGTGTTCACAAACACGATCCTTCGGCATAAGGGCACCATCGATAACTTCCTTGGCGAGAGCATTCTGGCCTTCTGGGGTGCACCGGTGGCCGTCGACGACAGCGTGGATCGTGCCTGTCGTGCCGTGCTCGCCTGTCGCGATGCCGAGACGGCTCTGCATGCCGAGTGGGCCAAGTCGCTGACACCTGGGGAGCCCGAGCCGCCGCTTAACCTGTTCTCGGTCCACCATGGCCGTGCCATCGTTGGCGCCATCGGCTCGCGCCAACGCATGAGCTGGACCGCGATTGGCGATAACGTCGCTCTGGGCTGGGATCTTCATCAACTGAACCGGCGCTATGGCACCAGGATCATCATCAGTGCTGAAGCCCGGCAGCAGGTCGCGGATCGCTATTGGACACGGCGGCTCGATGTACTGCCGCTGAGCAGTGGTGCACGGAAACTCGAGATCTTCGAGCTGATCGATCGCCGCGATCGCATGCTGCCACCCGCGCGGTTGGAGGCCATCGCTCGCTACGAGGCCGGGCTCGATGCCTTGCTCGAAGCCGATTGGGAGCGGGCCGAGTCGATCTTTCAACCGTTGGCCGACCGCGATCCGAGTGACTTCGCAGTGGCGCTAATGCTGTCACGCTGCAGCACGCGCGATGCCTGTTTCTGGCCGGGGCTGGCCGGGCCAGGCGATGATCTGCTGGCCGGACCCTTTGCGGCCAGAGCGGTTGCCACGTCGGTCCTGAGCATCGACGCCGGCGATGAGGCGAGCACAAATGAGGCCAACCCAGCTGAGCCCAACCGAGCTAGGGCGGCTCCAGCTGAGCCTAATCCGGACGCGTCCGAAGGCTGAGCCATGGAGCTGAAAGACGAGCAAGCGCTGGATCAAGCCATGGACCGCTTCGCGGCCCTGATGCGTCGCATCGACGCCCGCCAGAGCCGGATTGAGGCGCGGGTGGCGCTGCTGTATCAGCTGCTGTTTGGGGCGGTCATCGTGCTGGTTGCGTCATTGTCGTTCCTGACCATCATCCTCTCGCGCCAGATCCCGGATGCAACCGCCGCGGTGACTGGCTTGAATGAGCATTTTGCTCAGGTTGCAGACAATATGGACCGCATCGAGCATTCGATGCAGGTCATCGACACGGGTATGCAGAGCCTGCCGACGGTGATCGCCCACGTTGATAGCATGCACGGCGGGGTTGCCTTCATGTCCCAGGATGTCACCCAGATCGCCCAAGCGATCGCAATCATCGATGACAGCGTCGGTACGATGTCGACCAATCTCACCGATATGCGCCACTCATTCCGTCTGATGGAGGATACCGTGGGGCGTATGGGGCAGGACGTGAACCAACTGTCGCAGCCGATGCGGATGTTTAACTGGATGAACCCATTTCGCTGAACACCTGCTCAGCACCTGCTGAGCGCGCAACCGAGCCCCGACCGAGCCACCTTCAGCCCTAGGCCATCCCGAGTGCTATCTCATGATCGAGCGTGATCGCATCGAGGCCCTGACCGAGCTCATGGCCGATCTCGAGCAGGATCTGGATCGCAGCGACAGCCTGACCGGGCGCCGTCACCGCGGGGTCGAGCTCTGGGTGCGTATCGTGATCGGGCTGGTCGCGGCGCTCGCGCTCTCCAATCTCTACTTCGTCAACGATCTGACCGACGAGGTGCGGCTGGTGATCACGCGCATGCAAGAGATGAATAGCCTCTTCACCCGCGTCTCGGATCGTATGGATCAGATCAGCGTCGAGGTCGATGCCATCGAGCGCAATGTCCTGCTGATGCCGGTGGTCGCGGAGCAGATGCGTGAGATGTCGACCCATGTGACGGCGATGGAGCAATCGGTCGCGTTCATGGACCGCGCTGCTGCCCGTCTCGGGGATTCGGTCGCGATCATGGATGCCAATCTGCACGATATTGCCGTGCGCTTCCATGGGCTGAACCGAAGCGTCGGTGCCATGGGGGTCGATGTCAATCAGATGGCCCGGCCGCTGCCTTAGGTCGTGGCGGCGCGCGTCGCACCCTGTGCGCTCGTCTTCTTGCTGGTGGTAGTGCTTGTCGGCGCTACTTCGGCGCTTGAAACGACGCCTGATCAAGAATCCGCAGAGCCAAGTAGGCTTGAGCCCGATGGTTCATCTGGGTCGGAATCTGGGCCAGAATCCGGTTCGGTAACTGGCTCGGCATCTGGCTCGGCATCGGCGCCCGCGGTCATGGTCATCCATGAACAACGCATCAGCTCGGCTGGGATCGCGGGTGGTGACTTTTTCGGTTGGTCGATTGCGCTATCCGGCGATACGGCGCTGGTGGGTGCCTGGCTCGATGATGAGCGCGGTCGTGATGCCGGTGCGGCCTATGTGTTTACGCGGCGCGGGAATCGCTGGTCTCCTGAGGCGAAGCTCACCGCTGCGGATGCAAAGGCCGGCGATTTCTTCGGCGCTGCCGTCGCGCTTGACGGCGAGCGAGCACTGATTGGGGCCCCGCTTGGGGGTGGTGATGCCTATTTCGCCGGTGACGCGGGCGCGGCCTATCTGTTCGAGCGTCGCGGCAGGGGCTGGGAGCAGGTGCAGCGGTTGACCGCGGCCGAGGCCTCCTCGGGCGATCTCTTCGGGCGCGCCGTTGCGCTGGCCAAAGACACCGCGCTGATCGGTGCCTATGGTGATCGCGACAACGGCGTCAACTCCGGCGCTGCCTATGTGTTCAAGCGTTCCGACGCTGGCTGGGTCGAGCAGGCCAAGCTCAAGGCCGAGGATGGTCGCACCGACGACCGGTTTGGTGCTTCGGTTGCCCTGGACAGGGCAGGCGATGGCGAGACCCTGCTGATCGGCGCCTATCGCCACGATGTTCAGGGCATCGATTCGGGCGCGGCCTACGTCTTCAGCCGCGTCGAAGACGGCTGGCAGCAGCAGGCCAAGCTCACCGCCAGCGATGGCACGGATCTCAGCTTCTTCGGCTTTTCCGTCGCGCTCGCCGGAGAGAGCGCCCTCATCGGCGCCTGGCGTGACAACGAGCAGGCGCCGGATGCTGGCGCCGCCTATCTGTTTCAGCGTCGCAAAGGGGGTTGGCGCCAGCAAGCGAAGCTGCGCGGCAAGGTTGATCAGGCACACTTCGGCTATGCCGTCGCCTTGGATGCGAAGCGGGCTCTGATCGGTGCCTACCGCGATGACAGTCTGGACCCAGCCTCGGGGGCTGCCTACCTGTTCGAGCGCGGCCAGCGGGGCTGGCGGCGGCGTGCGGTGCTCAGCGGTGAGCCATTGGATACCGGTTTCGGTATCTCGGTGGCGCTGTCTGGGGAGACGCTGCTGGTCGGTGCGGTGCTCGACGAGGTTGGGCTGAATCCTGGTGTAGTGCAGGCGTTCGTGCCCAGCGCCGATGCCAATGCCGATGGCTGGCAGGTACAGGGTCGCTTGAGCACGCCGGAAGCGCCGGTCGGTGATCGCTTTGGCGCTGCGGTGGCGCTGTCCGATGCCTATGCCTTGATCGGGGCGCCCAAGGCTCGGACCCAGCAGGCCGAGCTTGCTGGGGCGGCCTATCTGTTCGAGCGCGATCAGTTTGGGCTTGGTCAGAGCCGCACCCTGTTGGCTCGTGATGGTGAGATCGGCGCTGGCTTTGGTCGTGCCCTTGCCATTTCGGGCGAGTATCTGCTAATCGGCGCGCCGTCGGCGACGGTTGAAGGTGATCAGGCCGGCCTTGCCTATCTCTATCGACATGCGGACGGCGAATGGCGCGAGGATGCGCGGCTCAGCGGTGGCGATGGTGGTGTGCGAGCGGCCTTTGGGCGAACCGTTGCGCTCGCTGGTAAGACGGCGTTGGTCGGCGCCCCGGGCGATCAAGAGGCTGGCAGTGGAGCCGGTGCGGTGCATGTCTTCGTGCGCGGCAAGCAGGGCTGGGAGCGCGAGGCGAAGCTCATAGCGGCTGATCCATCGCTCGACGCGCAATTCGGCTCGGCGCTGGCGTTGACTGAGCAGCGAGCGCTGATCGGTGCCTACCGCGACAACGAGCGCGGCCGGCTTGCGGGTGCGGCTTACCTGTTCGAGCGCGGTGAAGGAGGCTGGCAGCAGGTGCAGAAACTGATGGCCAAGGATGCGCGCGCCGGGCAGTATTTTGGCTACTCGGTGGCCCTAGCTGATGATTGGGCCGTGATCGGTGCCTGGGGTGACGACGATCAGGGCAGCAATGCCGGCGCTGTCTATCTGTTCGAGCGCACCGAGAGCAGGTGGGTGCAGCGGCAGAAGCTGACGCCTGCGCCAACGGGTGCGCGTTTCGGTGTCTCTGTCGCGCTGACCGGTGACGCTGCACTCGCCGGGGCCTATCTCGACCAGGAACAAAACCAGCGTCTCGGATCGACCGAATGGCTTGGGGGCGGCTATCTGCTTCGTCGCCTGGGGAATACCTGGAGCCCGTTGACGCCTCTCCTCCGCGCTGGTCCTGCCAATCCGAGCTATGGCATGACGGTGGCGCTCACGAACGATGCGGCACTGATCGGTACCAGTCAGGCCGACGAGAGCGGCCGTGTTGCCTTCTTTCGCTTCGAGCTTGGGCAGAACCACGATGCTGACGCGCTTGATGGTGCTATCGATGCCGAGGCTGGGTCTGACGTCGAGGTCCGCTCCAACGGTTGCGCAGCGAACTGCGCGGGCGATCGCTAAGAAAGGGCTGCGAGGCATACGAACGACGGCAAGATCGGCGAGATCGGTGCCGATGCGGCATAATCACGGTCTTGTGCTTGGCCTGAGCCTGCGTTGGCTTGCCGTGGGTGCTTACGTCTATGTCACTGGGGGCGGCCTTGAATGAGTGATTACCCGCGTGCATCTCAAGCGGTGTCAACCGCGAATCTCTCCCCTGCGGAGGAACGCGAGTCTACGGATGCGAAGCCGTCGACAGCGCCGCACCAGCGGTCTGGTGCCTCGGAGATGGCGCGATTTCGCCAGCTGTTGCTCGGCGATCAGCTGAACGAGATGGAGCGCCGGCTGCGAGCGGTGGAGGCTCAGCAGGCCGAGGTGCTCGAGCGTCTGCGCACGGAGCAGCAGGCGCAGCTCGAGCAGCTCGAGTCTTTGATGCGGGGCGAGCTGACCCGGTTAAGCCGGGCCCAGCGGCGCGATCGCGAAGAACGCAGTGCATCGGTGCAGCGGCTCTCCGAGCGACTGGAAGGGCTGGAGGTGTTGGCGAAGGAGCTGATGCAAGCGCTCAACAAGGGTCTAGAATCAATCAAAGGCGAATTGGCCACTGAGACCAGCGCCCGGGAGAGGGCCCTGCTCGCGCAGGCTAGGGCGTTAGAATCGGCCCTGGATGAACGGCTGCAAGCACTTGAGACGGAGCTTGAGCAAGAGCACGAGCACTTGCAACAGGTTAAGGCGGATCGCGATGAGCTATCGCGTCTGTTCAGCGAGGTCGCGCAACGGCTGCGCCGACCGCCTGAGCCGACTGCCTGAGCCGCCGCCACCCTGGCGTCGTGCTCCTTCATCTGGGCCATTCCGAGACGTCACCGCGAGGTCTTGGCTCGTTCCCTTCGCTGTGAGCACTTCGTTAAGCCTATGCCCCCGACCGACAGCTCAGTATCGGCGCCAGGCTCAAGCTCTGGCTCGAGCTCGACACCCGAAGGAGGATCGGGCCATGCGAGCAGCGCGGCGGCTGGGGCGACCACCTCGGCGGCCTCGAGCACGATGAGCGCGGCAGGTGATCGAGCAGCGCTGGAGCAGGTGCGAGGACTGTTGCTTGCTGAAGATCGAGCGCGACTGAGCGCCTTGCAGCAGCGTCTCGATGACCCGGAGCAGCGCGCGACGGAGATCGCCGAGGCCTTGCCCGATGCCATGCAGCTCGGCGTCGAGGATGGCCGCCTGGTCCGCGCGCTGCAACGACCGGTGGATCAATGTATTCAACGCTCTGTGGAGCGCGATCCGCAAGGCTTTGCGGATGCACTGTTTCCGGTGATGGGGCCAGCGATCCGGCGCGCGATCAGTGAGGCCCTCAAGGGCATCGTGCAGTCGATCAATCAGGCTGTCGAGCACAGTCTATCGATCAAGGGTCTGCGATGGCGTGTCGAGGCCTGGCGCTCGGGCACCTCGTTTGCCGAGGTTGTGCTGAAGAATACGCTGCTATACCGCGTCGATGCGGCTTACCTGATCCATAACGACACCGGGCTCTTGATCGAGCATGCCTTGGCCGAAACCCAGACGACACTCAAGGATGAAGATGCGATGTCAGCGATGCTGACCGCGATTCAGGACTTTATCCAAGATTCCTTTACCGGCACCAACGAGGGGTTGGAAAGCGTCGAGATCGGTGGTCGCTCGCTCTGGGTACTGCGTGGGCCCAAGGCGACCCTGGCCTGCGTGATCACTGGCGTGCCGCCGCGCTCGCTGCGCGAGCAGCTTGATCGGACCCTGCGCGACCTGCATCTTAGCTTCCGCAAGCAGCTCGAGGCCTTTGACGGCAACAAATCGTCACTGGCGGGGGTCGAGCCATTATTGCAAGACTGCCTAACCCTCGCCTATCGAGAGTCTGCGCAAGAGGACTCGGGCCGGGCGCAATGGATACCCTGGGGACTGATCGGCTTAGCGCTGCTTTCTGGGCTCGGTTGGCTAGGCTGGACGCAGTACCTTTGGGGGCAACGGCTCGATGCCGCGCGCAATCGTCTCGAGCAGGCGCCGGGTCTGGTCGTGGTGAGCTGGAGGCCTTCCGGCGCGCAGCGCGCGCATCTCTTGGTCGATCCATTGGCCGAGGCGCCCGAGGCGGTGATCGCCGATGAGACAGTCTCCGCGTGGCTGCAGTTACAGACGAGGCCTTACATTTCGGCGGATGCTCCCATCGTGCTCGAGCGGGTCAGGCAACAGCTTAAGCCACCAGAAACACTGAGGCTCAGCTTGAGCAACGCGGTGCTTCGGGTGCGTGGTCAGGCTTCGGACGCCTGGATCGAGGCTGTGCAAGCCTTGCGGGTGCTGCCGCCGGGCGTCGATCGCATTGATCTCTCGGCCATGATCACAGAAGAGACAAGCCTGCTCGATCGGGTGAAGGCCGCGATCGAGCCACCCGACGAGGTTGACGTGGCGATCGATGATGCCGAGCTGATCCTGTCCGGGGTCGCGCCTTGGGACTGGATCAAGGCCGTGCCCACAGGTTTGTCTGCGGTTGCTGGGCTGGTAGGCTGCGATCATCAGGGCTTGAGGGTTGCGGAGCTAGCTCAGGCGGAGGCGATCGTTGCGGACCTTGATGAAACACGAGTTGAATTTGGCGACAACCATCGCTTGCTGCCAAGCGCGGAGGAGCCGTTGGATCGAGCAGCGGCCCAGATCAAGGCGCTTGTAGCGCTTCAACAAACGGTGCCGTTCGAACTGGAGATCGATGTCATTGGCTACTCGGATCAAGCAGGTAGCGGTCGTTGGCAGACCTGGCTGCGCGAGCGGCGGGCCGAGCAGGTGATCCGTCAGCTCGGTGAGCGCGGCGTGCCGACCGAGATCCTGCACCCGGTCCCGCGCCCAGGCTTCGAGCCGCCCGAGGATTCGGCTGCCGTTGCCGAGCAAGCTCAGCTACGGGTTCAGTTAGACCCTGTGGCGCTGCCGCCGTGCTGGGTCGGATAGTCCGATGGAAAGCCGCAAGATCTGTATCCTCGGCGACTTTGCGGTAGGCAAGACCAGCCTCGTGCAGCGCTTCGTCAACAATCAGTTCTCTGATAAGTACTTGACGACACTCGGTGTGAAGGTCGACACCAAGCAGGTTGCGCTGGACCATGGTCGGGCGCTCAAACTCGCAATCTGGGATGTCGCTGGCACTGACGCGCCAACCCAGCTCTTTCTGCGCTATGCCCGCGGTGCCGCTGGCTATCTGCTGGTGGCGGATCGTACCCGTCCTGAAACACTCGATGCCTGTGTGACGCTGCATGACGCGGTTGCTGCCGCGGTGCGCCCGCTACCCTATGTCTTCCTCGGCAATAAGAGCGATCTCCGCGATCAGTGTCGGCTGCAGCCTGCCTTGGCTCGTACCCGACTGCCTGATGCACTGGACTGGCTTGAGACCAGCGCGCTGACTGGCGAGGGTGTCGAGCTGGCGTTTCGTCGCTTGGCAGCCGGTATGCTCAATGATCCTTAACGATAGGAGTAGCGTCGATGGCCTTGCCGTTGTCTATTGGTCGCCATCTGCGTGCACTGTTGATCTCCCAGGCGCATCCTTGCCTGGTAGAGCTGACATCGGACTATGCCGTCGTTGAGGTGACTGGCGATGCCGGACGTTATGGCCTTGGCCAGCTCAAGCCCGGCGATGATGTTCGCGGGCCCTTGCCCCTGATGCATGGCTGCGAGCTTGAGACCGAGGAGCGCTGGGCCATGGTTGAGGTTGCTGCCGGGGTCCACGCCGATGTGCTGATCCAGCCGATTGCCAGCGGCGCTCATCTGCTACTCACCGATGTCTCGCGCGAGCACGCTGAGCGCCAAGCCGTTCAGCAGCATGCGAATGAGGTCAACCTGCTCAACAGCAAGCTCCGTCGGAGCCTCGAGGAGCTAGAGGCAGCCCGCGCCGAGCTTGAGAGTCGCAACCTTGAGCTCGATGAGCTCAATAAGATCAAGACCCGCTTCATTGCCGGTCTTTCGCACGAGCTGCGCACGCCGTTGACCGCCATCATTGGTCATTCCGAGCTCTTGCGGGAGCGGGCTGCTCAAGCGAGCCCGGACATTGAGGAGAGCTTGACGGCGATCGAATCGGGCAGTGGCTATCTGCTGTCGTTGGTCAACAATGTGCTCGATCAGGCCAGCCTGGAGACCGGCCAACTGGCGATGCATCCGGCGCCCACTGATCTCGCGTTGCTGCTCGAAGAAACAGCGGCAATGATGCGCCCGATGGCTGAGCAGCGCGGGCTGAGGTTTCGCTTCGAGGCGCCGGGGGGGGGGCTGCCGGACTGGGTGGAGACCGATGCGACTCGGCTGCGTCAGGTGATCATCAATCTGGCCAGTAACGCGATCAAATAGACCGACCAAGGCTTTGTCGAGCTCAGTGCCGAGTGGAGCGGGGAGGCCCTGCGGGTTGCCATTGCCGATACCGGGCCGGGTATTCCCGAGGCGCAGCGGGAGCGTATCCTGCTGCCGTTTCAACGCGGTGAGCGCGTTGGCAAGCAGAGCGGGGTTGGACTTGGGCTTGCGATCAGCTTGCAGATCATCCGACTCCTGGGCGGCACGCTTAGCATCGGCGACCGTCAGGGTGGTGGTGCGGTGTTCCGCGTCCAGCTACCACTGACGGAAATCGCACATGAGGGCGACCAGGCTCAGCCCGGCCACCCTACGGTGGCTTCGATGCGAGCCGCCGCGATGCTGCCGTCGCGTCTACCGGTGCTTCTGGTTGAGGACTCTCCCGGTATTCGCATCCTCTATCGCCATGTGATCAAGGCGTTGGGCTACCCGGTAGACGAGGCAACCGATGCTGCCTCGGTTCGGCGGCACTTTGAATCGGCGACGCCGTCGATCGTTATCATCGACCTCAATCTTGGCGAGACCGATGGTGCGTCATTGGTGCGCAGCTTGCGTGACGACGGCTATCAGGGCTTGGTGATCGGCTGGTCAGCGTCATCGCTGCGCGATGATCAGGAGCGGATGCTCAGTGCCGGCGCGGATGCCTATCTGGTCAAGCCGGTACCACCGCCTGTGCTCAAGGAAACGCTGCGTGAGCTCTTGGTCGAACGTCGCCCGGGCGACCCGCCATCCGCGACCCGCCGCCATTGACTCAAAACGCTTGCGGCTTGGGAGCCGCTTATTCGAACAGCGGTATGCTCAGCGCGAAGATGGTGGCCACCGGAGATAATTGGCTTTCGTGCATGATCATCAGGGTGTTCTCGGTCTTGTGCTGCGGACCCGGGGGGATCACGATCGCGAACTCGCCTTCCTCCAAGTGGAATTCGTGGATCTCGCGCAGACCTTCCTCTGTCATGCAATGGCTTGAGCGGTAGGCGTCGTCCTCGCCATAGACAAGGCGGTTATACATCTTGAATAGGGTGTAAAGGCTCAGTCCCTTAGGGAAGCTCGGCCAGCGAGCAGGCGTCGAGCGCGTTGATTCGTCGATGTCTTGACCTCGCGCTCTGGCTGCAGCAATCGCGTTATCCAGTGGTACGGCCAACAATGACGCTCCGCTGTTTGGCAACGGTTCTTGCTGCTCTCTGGCTTGCTGAAAGGTCTGGTTGGCCTGCTGGTAATCGTCGAACGTGTGCAGGGGATAATCGATGTACTGAAGCTCGTCTGGTGCGAAGCTGCCATTTTCCCAGCCGTGGATGACGCGCAAGATCAAATGTCGCCGTCGCATGGGGCGGACGACGAGCAGATGCAGCATGATATGGATGTGCAGGAGCCGCTCTACGGCATCATTGGAGAAGGCGTGGTAGGGGGCGGCGAAGATCTCGTGTAGCCGGCCAGGGACGTGCTCCTCGGCTTCTTGGTGGGTCATCATGAATTCCTATGCGTATGACTCGACGAGCTTGTTGTCATCGGGGTGCTTGCCGTGGAACAAAGACCTCACCTTTTCGGGTTGCGACCTGCGATGAACATGGGCCTCGCACGCGATCTGCACTCGTGCGCTGGCTATTCTTGGTCCTTTTGCAGGAGTTGACCGAGCTGGTTGAGCAGCTCCATGGCGCTCTGGGCGCTCATCTGGTACGGGTTGAACTCGGCGCCAATGGAATATTGGGAGATGATCTTGCGCGTCGTTTCGGTCCAGGGTAGGTAGGCCATACCCCAGCCACTGAACAGTCGCCGGCTCACCTCGTCATAGGTCATGATCTGCACATTGTGATGGCGTTTGTCGCAGCAGATTCGGCAATAGACACTATTGACAGCGGCGCGCGAGCCCTCGAGACATTGCAAGAAAAAGTCGGAATTGAACAGCAAGACCCCGGTTACTGCGTTCTTATCATTGTTGCGGCGAGAGACATCGAGGATGTCGCTCAGTTCTTCGCTGCCGATGTTATCGACGATTTCGCTGCAATAGGTGATGCGGGTTAAATGCATGGCGATTGTTTCCGGAGGCAGGGACGGCCGGCTAAGCCCTGTCAAGGCTGTCCGGAGAGAGCCTGCCGTCATCGAGCTGAGGGGTTCGCGAGCGCGGCAATCGTTGCCGAAGGCGTCGAAACGCGTTGCTGAGATCGTCTCCAAGCACCAGTAGACAGGGTGTTAAGACCAAGGTTAGCAGAGTCGCGAAGCTGAGTCCGCCGACAATTGCGCTGGCGAGCTGCGTCCACCATTGCGTCGAGGGTGCGCCAAAGCTGATGTTGCGCCCCACCAGGTCGATATTCATCGACAGCACCATTGGCATCAGTCCAAGCACGGTAGTGAAGGCGGTCAGAAACACCGGCCGCAGTCGGCGACGACCAGTCTCCAGGGCCGCGGCAATGGCTCCCTCGCCCTCGCGTCGAATGCGATTGTAGGTGTCGATCAACACGATATTGTTATTCACCACGATCCCGGCGAGGGCGATGATGCCGAGCCCGACCATGACGATGCCGAAGGGCTGACCGGTGATCAGCAGGCCCATCAGCACGCCCGCGGTCGAGAAGACGATCGCCGATAGGACCAGGAAGGCCTGATAGAGGCTGTTGAACTGGGTGATCAGCACTAGGGCCATCAGGACGATGGCGCTGATGAAGGCCTGGGTCAGGAAGGTCGCGGCCTCGCGCTGATCGGCGTCTTCGCCCTTGAAACGGATGCTGACGGCTGGGTTGGCTGGGTTGTTGCCTGGGGTCTCGGCGAGGGCGTCACGCAGGCGCTGCAGCTGGCTGTCGACGAGCTCGCCCTCGGCAACATCGGCCTGCACGGTGATCGCGCGGCGGCCGTCAACGCGATGGAGGGTGCCGATCTTGGGAGCTGGGATCACTTCGATAAAGTTGCTGATTGGCACCATGCCGTTGGCGGTTGGCACCGTGAGGCTGTCAAGCTGGCCGAGATTGCGCTCGGCGTAAGGAAACCGCACCCGGATGTCGACCTCGTCATCGCTGTCGTCCGGTCGATACTCGGAGATCTGAATACCCTGGGTGACTAGCTGCACCGCATTGCCGAGCAAAGCGACATTGGCGCCATAGCGCGCCGCGCGCTCGCGGTTGACCTCGAGCCGCCATTCGATCCCAGGAAGCGGGCGGTTGTCCTCGACGTCGGCGAAGCCGCCAAGATGCTCGATCATGGCGCGCACGCGCTCGACCTCGGCGGCGATCAGGCGGGTCTCGCGCGCGCTGAGTTCAATCTGGATCGGCTTGCCCTCGGAGGGACCGCCTTCGGCCTTGCGGGTCTCGACGCGAATGCCGGGGATATCCTGGGTGCGCGCTCGGATCTCGTCGAGGATGAGCGCCGCCGGCCGGCGCTGGTCCCAGTCGATCAGCTCGAGCTGGATGGTGCCGATCATGTCCTCGGAGGCACTGCCTTGTCCGGAGGGGCTGTTGTAGGAGCGGGCATAGACCGCGGCCAGCTCCGACATCTCGAGGATGCGCGCCTCGACTTGACGCACGATACGATCCTTTTCGCGGATCGACAGGTCGCCACGCGCATGCACCTGGACCAGCGCCATCTCCGGCTCGACCTCGGGGAAGAACTCAACACCCTTGCCGAATTGGGCATAAGCAACATAGGAGCCGACCAACGCCAGCAGGGCAACGCCCAGGGTCGTGGCGGGACGCCGCAGCAGCGGCACCAGAAGTCTCAGATAGATGGCAGTGACGCGGCCGTCCCCAGCCTGCCGTGTCATCTCGGGGCTGGCGCTGCCGCGGCTGATCGCCCGGCCCAGCACTGGGACGAACACCAGCGCCATGGTCAGCGAGGCAGAGAGGGCGATGATCACCGTGATCGGCAGGTACTTCATGAACTCGCCGACCAGTCCCGGCCAGAATAGTAGCGGGAAGAATACCGCCAGCGTGGTCAGGGTCGAGGCCGTGACCGGCCAGGCCATGCGCTTGGCCGCACCGGCGTAGGCATCCATGGGCGTCTGGCCGGCGGCGAGACGCCGATCGGCCAGCTCGGTGACGACGATCGCGCCGTCCACCAGCATGCCAACCACCAGGATCAGACTGAACAGGACGACGATGTTGATCGTGAAGCCGAGGCTGTTCAGCACCAGGATGGTGGTGAGGAAGGAGGCGGGGATGGCGATACCAACCAGCAGTGCCGAGCGCAGGCCGAGTGCGGCCAGAATCACGATCATCACCAGCAAGATGGCCGAGAGCACGTTGTTCTGCAGGTCGCCGAGCATCTCGCGGATCTCGTCGGATTTATCCTGCATGTAGGCCACTTCAAGGCTGGCCGGCCAGTGCTCGCGCTCGCGCTCGACGATCTCGCGGACTTCAGAGATGGTCTCGATGATGTTGGCGCCGACTCGCTTCTTGATCTCAAGGGTGACGGCCGGCTGGCCGCCGACGCGGGCGAAGCCTTCCGGGTCCTTAAAGCCGCGGCGCACGCTAGCGACATCGCCAAAGGTGACGACACGATCACCCGCGGTCTTCACCGGCATCGAGAGCATGTCGTCGATGGTCTCGACCACACCCGGTACCTTCAGCACCAGGCGCCCGGCGCCGGTATCCATGGCGCCGGCGGCGACCAAGCGGTTATTGCTGCTGATCAGATCGAACAGCTCGCCGTAATCGACCCCATAGGTCTGCATGATCGCCGGATCGACGATCACCTCCATCAAGGCCTCGCGGTCGCCGCCGATGTCGACCTCGAGCACGCCCCTGAGGGTTTCGATGCGATCCTTGAGGTCGCGGGCGATGCGGATCAGCCCGCGCTCGGGCATCGGCCCCGAGAGGGCGATGGTCAGCACCGGGAACAGCGCGACATTGACCTCATGCACGCTCGGCTCGTCGGTCGAGGCGGGCAGCTCGCTCTGCGCGATATCGACCCGTTCGCGGACATCGGCGAGGGCGCGCTTGCTGTCGAATCCAGCCATGAACTCGAGCTGCACCGAGGCGCGTCCTTCTGCAGCGGTGCTGGTCATCTCCTTGACCCCTTCGATGGACTGCAGCTCTTTCTCCCTCGGTCGCACCAACAGCCG
>NZ_JBUDPI010000450.1:0-2629 GCF_054919635.1 Halochromatium sp.
CAGCCATCCATGTCGCCAGCGTAAGCCAATTAGGAGCATCAGTGCCGCTGCCAGTGTGAGTGGTATCCAGATCAGCCGCTTCGCTGATCGAGGCCCTCTTGGGCACCAAGGGGTGGAGCGTTGAGTGAGCATCTTGTCCTCAAGGTTCTTGATGGCAGTGCGGCAGCAAGAACTCATCCGGCATAGGCTGCGGACTGGCTTCTGCCTCAATGGCAATGGGGATAGCAATAGGGCTTGGCAGCGGCAGCTAGACCCCGAATGGATAGGTGTCCGGCAAGCCCGCAATGGGTTTGGTCGGCAATGGCGTGACCGCATTGGTCTCATCAAGCCAGATGTACTCGTCGAACTGCTGTGGCAGGCTCGCACTGAAATAGTGGCTTTGGCGCTCGGTCTCCGGTCGGTAGATCACGCCGATCGCACGCTCGAGGCGAGGCTTGGCCAGGGCGCTGCGCAGGGCTCCAAGCTGAGGACCATCACCGTTGAAGCCGTTGCGGCCGCGCAGTTGGAGCGCGAAGGCGCCGAGCTTTGTCTCATGGCAGAGGCGCTCGTAGCTGCCGCTGATGGCGGGACGAACCTGCTTGACGCTCATCGGTCCATCCCAGTCATCGGCGGCGGCGACGGTGCCATGATCGGTGCCGAAACCGACCAATGCGGCATCGTCGCCAAACTCACGGCGGCACAGCTCACCGACATTGGTCTCGCCATGGGCACTCATCTCGGTGGCCGTCGCATCGCCGATATGCGAGTTGTGCTCCCAGACCACCGCCTTGCTGCCAGCGCCTCTGAAGTCGAGCAAGGCGCGGAGCGTCTCGAACATATGGCTGTCGCGCAGATTCCAGGACTCGGCGCGGCCGTAGTACATCGCTCGGTAGTACTGCTCGGAGTCTGCGACCACCCGTGCGTTCTGGACTGCATCGAGAAAACGCAGCCCATCCTGTTGCTGCTGCTGATAGTCGAGGCGCTTGGCTAGGAGGTCCTTCAGCATCGACAACACATCGGTCTCGCAGCTCTGCCATTGGCCGGTGAGCACCGCTGCACCATAGTCGGCAGGCTCCTCTCCCCAAGGGCTGAGGCAGCCATAGCGCTTGCGCGCCAGGGTCGCAATGTCTGGATCAACGCCCTCAAGATACTCAAGCACAGCGCTCATCGACGAGTACATGCTGTACAGGTCGAGCCCGTGGAAGCCAACCCGCTGGCTAGCATCCGGTCGGCTGCTGTTGAAGGCCCGGAGCCATTGGACGAAGTCATGAACCTCGGCATTGCGCCACATCCAGGTTGGAAACCGCGCGAACGCTTGCCAGGCCGGCGGAGGGCTATCGAGATGGCGCACGTAGGTGTCGATGCGCTGGGCATCGGGCCAATCCGCCTCGACAGCGACAAGGTCGAAGCCATGGTGCTCGATGAGCTCGCGGGTGATACGCGCCCGCATGCGATAGAACTCCGAGCTGCCGTGAGTGGCCTCGCCGAGCAGCACCACGCGCGCGCTGCTGATGCGTTGCAGCAGGGCGTCGATTGACGCGCTGTCCGGCACATCAAAGGGTTCGGCGGCTTGGGTCAGGATCTCGGTGATCGGAAGGGCCATGCGCTCGGCTCCTCTTTCATCTGCGTTGCGGTGTTCTGGCTGCGTGCCTCTGCATCAGCGGACGCGAGCAAGTTTCTGGCCAAGACTAGGGATTAGGCTCTGTGCTGGCTCGTTGTCATCCATTGTGGCCAGCGCTGAGACAGGTATCGGGGACATTCCCCCGTCGCCGGGGCAAATGCGCCAGCGTCCCTCAACACGCTGATGCCCACGCTGGGGGATCGGCTGCGGTCGGGACCAGGCGCAGCTGGCATGGAAGCTGCTGAATCTGCCTCTCCAGTAGCTGCTCAAGCAGCTGCTGAATCGGGCGCCGGTCGCTCGATGTAGATGCAGAGAAATCTTTGGCACGAGGAGAGAACCGATGATGAACAATCTGAAAAGGCAGCAGGCGGCGTCGTTGGCGCGGCACTCGTACTGGCAATCATCGCCGCCATCTCGGCAAATCAGCGTGATGGCTACCTTGAGGCGGAAAAGCAGCCTCAAGCGCAAGCAGGTGCCGGCGCTGAGTCCGCGACGACGGCCGAGGCGAGCAGTGGGCCTAAGACGACTCCAAGCGCCACTCCCAGCACGACCACCTCCAGCACGACTGCCCCCAGCATGACCGACAGCCCCAGCTCGATTGCCGGTCAGCCGCTTATCGGAGCCGAGGGGCTGCCGATCGGACAGGTGAGATCAGCCGTGCGTGATCCCGAGTCCGGCACCAAGAAGGCGGTCGTCTCGGTTGGCGGCTTCCTTGGCGTTTGGAGTAAGGATGTGACCGTGCCGGTCGCCGATCTGACAACGCGAGAAGAGGCCCTGAGGGCCGACGGCATCGATGACGCCGAACAGCTCTACGCCCGTCCTGCTTACCAGGGTTAAGACCGAGCCTTGGCCTCGGCGCTGGCCGGCGAGCGTTGGACGTCGGACTGCGCCGAGTGCTTGAGCTGCAGTCTCACAAACAGAGGCGCCCAACAAGAGGCGCCCAGCATACAGAGCCCCACAGCATCTCGAAGAGGTCAATCCATGATTCCACGCGAGACGATTGAGGTCGGAGTGCCCATTGCAGGCGGC
>NZ_JBUDPI010000451.1:0-2613 GCF_054919635.1 Halochromatium sp.
TCCTATCGAGGCGATCGGGTTCACCAACTCGATGCCGTGGAGATGAGGCGAAATCGCTTGCAGTCTGTATGGGGATCTGCGACATCTGCATCCGTCTTGGTTCTTTGGTGTTCTTGATGACTGCGAATTGGTGTGTCGCTTCTCTTCTTCAATGAGTCGCCCTGGGCGATCGAGGTCAACCATGCTGAAACAACTCGTCAATGATCTTCACGTCTCGAAGGTCGATGGTCTTGCCAAGACCTTCCAGCGCACTGGTCGTGCTGGATTTTGGCTGCAGGTGGTGATGGGCGCCTTTCCGGTGCTCTTGATGCTTTATGTGTTTACCTTCTCCGGCAGTTTGACTGGACCACGGCAAGGCCTGCCGATCGTCAGCTATCTGACCGCCATAAACCTACTGCTCCTGGTCTTCGTGGTGTTCTGGTTCTGGCGCTATCCAGCGTTGGGCCGCAAGATCAGTGACGCTGCGACACGCCCAAGCGAGAGCGCGGTCACGCGTACGATCTGGACTGGCCTGATCGCCAGTAGCCTAGGCATCCTGTTCTCGATCCTGGTGATGTTGATCGAGGTCTCGCAGATGCTGTTCTATTTTCTGGCCGCGCCACAAGGCGGTGTCCCGACCATCCAGACCACACCGACCTCACTCGGGGGCTCCTGGGTCTCCGCGGTCGATTTCGCCAGTTTGATGGCCCTGGTGCTGGTACTGGCAGCGGAAGTCTTGGCGACCATCTTTGGCCTCTGGCTGCTGTTCCGCACCACCCATACCTACGAGTCGCTCGAGGACTGAGCCGCTGGGCGCATGCCTTCTCGGTCCCGGTCGGTGCGCGGGGCAGGGCGCGCCAGCTCTGCCCCCAGCCATGCAGCGGGCCATACCCCAAGCCAAGCATCGAGCCAACCTGCTGACAATCCTCATGCCTCTGAGCGCCCTGAGACTGCTCAGAACCATGAGCGCACTGAGCCTTCTCGACAGTCTCCATCAGCGGGTCCTGGAGCCAGCAGCGGTGACCGTCGAGTGCTGCGCCAACGCCTGTTCCAAGCCCTTGCAATCCTCCTAGCCGTTGTCGCGCTCTGGACCGGTTGGGCCGAGCTGCATCCGGACGAAGAGCGCGCGCTGCGAGTCCTGGTCCACGACCAGCTCGATGACTGGTTTCACGACCTGATGCGGCCGGCGGGCGATGGGCACGGACTCCACATGCGTTGGCCGGCGGCGCCGAGCTCGAGTATGAGCTCCGATGCGCCCATCTTGAGCCTGACCAGCGAGGCTGCCTTCGATGGCATGCCCTCCACAGTCAGCCCTGCTCCGAGCCCTGGCCCGGATCGTGCGGACCCCGAGCCATTGGTGCCCGATGCCACCGCTACTCAAGCCATACGGCGTCCGGCTGTGGTGCTGATCCACGGCCTGGATGAGCCTGGCATCATCTGGGACGACCTCGCCCCGGTCGTGGCCAATGCCGGCTTTGAGGTCTGGGAGCTGCGCTATCCGAATGATCAGGGCATCGACCGGAGCGCTGACTTCCTGGCCGAGCATTGGAGCGAGCTAACCAACGACCGTTCAGTGATCCTGATCGGCCACAGCATGGGCGGACTGGTCGCGCGTGATTTCATCACCCGCTGGCGACATCCGGTGGGTGAGCCGCCGCGGCTCAAGGGCGCTCAAGTCGTGGGTCTGATCATGGTCGGCACGCCGAATCAGGGCTCGGAATGGGCGCGACTGCGCATCTGGCTCGAGCTGCGCGAGCACTTCGAGGACGCCCAGCGCCGGCGCTTCTCGCTCTTTGCTGGGCTGCGCGACGGGCTCGGCGAGGCCAAGATCGATCTGCGCCCCGACAGCGCCTTCTTGCAGGAGCTCAATGCCCGCCCTTGGCCTGACTCGGTGCCACGCGCCATCATCGGCGCCCAACTGGTCGAGCCATCCTTGCCGTTGCCCGAGCAGCTCCCCGAGCCGATCAGGGCCGGGCTCGATGCCATCGCTGCCGAGCTCGGCTCCGAGCCGTTGCGGGCAAGACTTGACGCCTGGCTCCGAGCACTGGGCGACGGCCTCGGCGACGGCGCCGTCAGCGTCGAGTCGCTGCGGCTCGAGGGCGCGCCAGAGCCTGTTATCGTCAGCGGCGCTCATCGCACCATGCTGCGCCGCCTGTTTGCCGATGAGCCGATGCCGCCCGCCATCGCACCGATCATTGAGCAGCTCAAGGTCTGGGGGCGGCAGACTGACCCTCGTTGACGGTTGGTAACGAAAATTCCTTCGCTACGAACAGCTGCAGACCTTCATCGCCAGTCAATCCAGCGGCTTGCCCTGGAATCCGCCGATGGATCACCCGCTCGAGAAGGCCATGCGTAATGCAGGCGAGGTGATGTTCTACCGCCGTGCCGGCACCTCGGACTTCAGCTGCGCGACCTGCCACACCAACACCGGGAAGCGGATTCGCGCCTCGGTGCTGCCCAATATCAATGAGCCTCACGAGTGGACCAAGGCGATCTCTTTGCCGGCCTTCCGGGTCGGACAGCAGAACGTGCGCAGCAGCACCCATCGGATTCGCGGCAGCTACTGGCAGATGCGACAGCCACAGATCACCCCGGGCTCTGATGCCGCCGTCGCGCTGATGTCTTAATGGACCG
>NZ_JBUDPI010000452.1:0-2606 GCF_054919635.1 Halochromatium sp.
CGCCGGGTGTCGCCGGGACGGTGGCGACCAGCTTCGACGGCTACCCGATGGCCAAGCGCGGAGAGGCCGGCCGCGCCCTCGGATTAGCCGCGTTCTCGAGCGTGACAGGCGGCGTGATCAGTCTTTGCATCTTCCTCGTCGCCGCGCCGCTGGGAGGGTATGCGTTTCAGGCGATTGCCGGCCTCTTGCAGATAACTAACGCCGTTTTGGCTGTCGAGGAAGCGGGCTTGATGCTGGTTCAGGGGTACTATTTCGCCGAGCCGATGCCATTCGATGCCCTGGTGCGGGGGTTTGAGCAGCGGCGGTAGTGAGGCCGCAGGTTCGACAACAGGGGCCTGACAGCATTCTGCCGCGCGCCGCTGCGAGTCAGCGCAGTCGGGTGGAAGAGGAATCGGCAATCGGCGCTGATGCGTCAGGGGGCAATCAAAAGATCGGCGAGCTTCAGTACCACGCCTAGGATGGCCAAGCCACCGATCAGCCAACGGGTTTGTGCGGCAAGCGCCTGGTGGAGGCTCACCTCGAGCTGACTGAGGCGCTCCTGCAGGCGCGCCTCGACCTCCTTGATCTCTTTCTGCAGGCGCGCGTCGACCTCCTTGATCTCTTTCTGCAGGCGCAGCTCGGTCTCGCGCACATGGCCCTGAGTGGCCAAATCGCTGATCTGCGGGAAGCGCGCTTCGAGCGCATCGAAGGCCTGCGCAATCACCTCGGCGCGCTCGTCGTCGTTGGAGGTTTGTTTCAGCTTGGTGTAAAGCTCAAAAGCGGCGCTCATCAACGGCTCCCTGGTGCTCCGGCAATGGGCCTGAGGCATCTGCGCTGCACTATAGCACCGGTCCAGCGCACACAAACCCAGTATCGAGCCTTACGGCGCGACTGCAATAGGTGCCCCGATGCCTTGTAGGAACCCGCTTGCGGGCGACGCACCTGTCTTGCACAAGCAGGTGGCTGCTGGAACCTAGGGAATCACCACCTCAGTCTGCGGCAGCGTTGCACGCAGGCGCTCGGCGAGCGTCACCTTGGCGTCGGCATCGCCATGGACCAAGTCGATGTGGCGCGGCGAGGTTGGGATGCCGTTGACGAAGTCGATCAGGTCCTGCTGGTCGGCGTGCGCGGAGTAGCCGCTGAGGGTGCGCACCTGGGCGCGGATAGGGTAGCGCCGCCCGTCGAGCTGCACGTAACCGCCGCGAGGACCATAGCGCTGGATGTCGCGTCCGGGGGTGCCGGCAGCTTGATAGCCGACGAACAGGATGTCGTGGCGGGAATCAGCGAGCATGGCCTTGAGGTAGTTTATCACCCGGCCGCCGGTGCACATGCCGCTGGCGGCGATCACCACCGCGGGATGGCCACTGTGCGCGAGGTAATTGACCATGCGCTCATGGTCGGCGTGGCTGTCAACCGTCACCAACTGCTCGAACGCCAGCGGATGGCGTCCGGCACCCAGGCGCTGCTGGGCCTCGGCATCCCAGGCTGCGTGCAGGCGCCGATAGCCGGCGGTGAAGTCGGCCGCGAGCGGGGAGTCGAGCACGATCTGCAGATCGCGCCAGGGCGCGTGCTTGTGGCCCGAGGCGCTGCCATGCGTATGCAGCAGTTCTTCCAGCTCATACAGCAGTTCTTGGGTGCGTCCGATGCTGAACGCCGGAATCAGGACGGTGCCGCCATCCTGCAGGGCATGCTCGACGGCGGCGCGCAGCTGATCGATGCGCTCGGCGCGACCCTCGTGGCGCCGATCGCCATAGGTGCTCTCGAGCACGAGCACCTCGGCGCGCTCGGGCGGGTGCGGCGCCGGCAGTAGCGGGGTGTTGGTGGCGCCGAGGTCGCCGGAGAAGATGATGCGCCTGTCCGTCTGGCTGTCCAGGTTCGCAGCGCGACCCGAACCAGCGCTAACGGCAGCGGCTGTGCTCACAGCAGCCGCAGCGCCATCGCCACCGGGCGCGCCAGCGACGGCGCACTCCACATAGGCAGAGCCGAGGATGTGCCCGGCCGGCTGCAGGCGCACCTGCAGTCCGTCGCAGACCGGGTGCCAGTGATCATAGGGCAGTGCGATCAGGCGCCGGCCCAGCTCGTTCAGCACCTGCTCGATCAGGCGCCGGTTGCGGGTGAAGCCGACCTTGAGGGCGTCTTCCAGCACCAATGGCAGTAGCTCGGCCGAGGCCGGGCTGCAGAGGATGGGGCCGCGGTAGCCGGCGGCGAGCAGATAGGGCAGTCGCCCGACGTGGTCGATGTGCACATGGGTGATGACCAGCGCCTTGATCGGTTCGACCGGAAAGCCGATCGTCAAGCGTTCGGAGCCGGCGCCATCGGGCCCAGCCTCGCTGCCCTGAAACAGCCCGCAGTCGATCAGCAGCGAGCGCCCGTCGGCGAGTCGCAGCTCATGGCAGGAGCCAGTAACACCGTCGATGGCGCCATGGTGGAGAATGTCCATCCGCAAGGCCTCTCATTAAACAAGGTATCGATTTCGCTGCTGAGGCTGCTGGCGCGGATTCGGCGCTGAGCGACTGAGCATTCGAAAAGTGATTGACTCGCTGTGATGACGACTTATAATGGCCGGCTTCGACAGGCGCGTAGCTCAGCTGGTTAGAGCACCACCTTGACATGGTGGGGGTCGTTGG
>NZ_JBUDPI010000453.1:0-2606 GCF_054919635.1 Halochromatium sp.
GCGGCCCGAGGCGCGGAGATCAGCCCTGGCGGAACCCGACATCGGGCCATGGCCGACGCCGGCAGGCCGTCGGCCTCAGTTAACGAGAGCGCACGCGGCCCGACGAGGGCCATATCGCCCCGGAGCAGATTCCACCAGACAGCGAGACCTGCCAACGGCAGGTCCCCGGCGAATCGCAAACGCCGGAAGCGCGCGCGGTCGACGCCGATGCAGAGATCCCCGTCGAACAGCCGCCGTTCGCGGACCCAACCCAGCACCGCGCGCCCGAGCAGTAGCGGCAAGAGGACCACCGTCCCGACCGCGGCGACAGTGATGTCGAGCAGACGCTGGGCGACTCGCGGGACAGGCGCGTTACTCGGCTGGACGGCGGATCGGGACATACGAACGAGGAATCGGCGATCGCAGAAACTCTGCTAAAGGGTAGCGGATTCTGGCTCAGCCCGCGCAGGATTTGCCGACCGCGGGTTTCCCATCGCGATCGAAGGCAAGGTAGCGGACCCCGAAGAAGTTGAGCCACATCGCCGTGAACGACCCGGCCGCCATCGCCAACAGCGGCGCGATGCTGCTCGGGGGTAGAAACCCGAGCAGCGCGGAGTAGATGCCAAGATTGATCACCCCGCCAACCGTCTGCACCAATAGATACCGCAGGTACTCACGCCGACGATTCCTGCCGGCGCGCCGGAAGAAGGTGAACAGTCGGTTCAACAGCCAGGTCAGCGCGGTGCCGCAGAGGAACGACAGCAGCCGGGCCAGATAGGGATTGCAGTCGAAGCCCTGGACCAACAGCATGAGCAGGACCGCGTCGGCCATGAAGCCGGTGCCGCCGACCACGCCGAAGCGCAGCACCTCGCCGGGCAGCCCCGAGAGCGGGCCCCATTCGAGGAGGCGATGTGCCCGCGCGAGCCACAGCGCACGACTGTCCAACGCGCAACCTCGCACCTCAGCGGGCAGCCTCGGCACAGGGCATGGGCCCGGTGCCGGCCTTCCCGGGAAGCGCCGCGCTGAGCAGGTAGACCAGACTGCGCCAGCCGTCGCGCCAGGTCTTCAGGTGCGGCGGATGCGCCCGTGCCGAACGGCTGAGCGTGGTCGGCACCTCGGCGATCGGCAGGCCCGCCCGGCCGACATTCACGACCATCTCGAGCGCGAAGACCATCCCGGGGCTGCGCGGACCGACGGTCAACATGAGCTCGCGGTCGAATCCACGCAGGCCGCAATAGAAATCCCGCACCCTGACCGGATGCAGCCGCCGGCCGATCCAGCTGATCATGGGGTTCCCGAGGTAGCGATGAAGCAGCGGCATGGCGCGCGGGGCGATGCCGCCGGCGAAACGATTGCCCATCACCAACGGGTAGCCCTCGCGGAGCTTCTCGAGGAAGGCGTCCAGGCGGTAGAAATCGTAGGTGTCGTCGCTGTCCGCCATAACCACATAGCGGCCGCGGGCGGCACAGATGCCGCCGATCAGCGCCGCGCCATAGCCCAGCGTGGGCACATCGACGAGGCGCGCTCCCTGCCCGAGTGCGATCTGCCGAGAGCCGTCGGTACTGCCGTTGTCGGCAACGATCAACTCTCCGGCCACCTGCTGCTCGGCCAGGAATCGTTGTGCCTTCTCCAGACAGGTCGACAAGGTGGCCGCCTCATCCAGGCAGGGCATCACAATCGACAGCTCAAGCTCGCTCATGTCTTTGCTCTAAGCGGGTTGCGCTAGGCCATGGCTCGGCCGGGGACTCGAAAAACGTCGCTCAGTCTCGACCGGCTGAAGCGTCCGTCGGGCAGGGATCAGAGGCGTCGACGGGCTGCCTGGACACCGTCACCTTCCAATAGGAGCCGGGCTCCACATAGACTTCGGCTCGGCACAGGCGCGGGTAGTAATTCGCGCCGGTTCCTCGCCGAGACTCAGGGTCGACGAAACGGTAGAAAAAGGAGTGCCACCAGTCGGTCGTATTGCGAAGCTCGAAGCCTGAGCGGATTGGTGTTGACACCTCTTTCCTTAACCATTGCACCATTTCCTCGTAGAGTAACACCTTGTAAACACCGACCAGCGGTTCTGCGTAATCGGGAATGGGCCGCAGGGGCGGCACCAGCTTCAAGCCCGCCGCCGCAGCTTGCTCGCGTTCTGGCCGACTCGCCAAGCGCCGAGACAGCACCTCGGCATCTGCTTCTGACAACGACACTCCGGCGCGCGCAGCGGCGCTCATCAGCATTGTCGGACTGATGACCTCTGCATAAGGCATGGTTTCCGCCCGCTCAACGAAGACAATCTCACCCGGCCATTGATCCAGGAAGGTCTTACGAATCGGCGCGATGCTCTGAAAAGGAAGATTCGAGTAATAGCTGAGCGGTAGCTGGTCGTTCGGCGGCGCATAGTAGCGCGCGGCATCCGACAGCCCGAGCGCTGCCAGCTGATTCACCGGCGCATAGGTGTCGGCGTTGTCGATGGACACGGGCCCCGGCCAACGCACACGATCGACAGAGATCAAAAAGACGAGACAGAGCAAGGGCGCGACGAACAGGGCAACGCGTCCAAGGAGGCGCTGCGCCGGATAGGCAAAGACGGCCGCGGCAAGCACGGTGCCTGGAACCAAGAGTACCAGCGAGACCCGGTTGAA
>NZ_JBUDPI010000454.1:0-2574 GCF_054919635.1 Halochromatium sp.
TCTGTCCGGTCAGGGTGCGGCCGGACTGGTCGGTGATGGTGCCGGAGATCATGATCGGCAGCTCAACGCCGTCCTCGTCGAAGACCTTCCAGACCGCGAACAGGGCCGCCTTGGCATTCAGGGTGTCAAAAACGGTCTCGACCAGGATGATGTCGGCGCCGCCCTCGATCAGCCCGCGGGTCGACTCGGCATAGGCCTCGACCAAGGTGTCGAAGTCGATGTTACGGAAGCCGGGATCATTGACGTCGGGTGAGATCGATGCGGTGCGGTTGGTCGGCCCGAGGATACCGGCGACGAAGCGCGGCTTGTCCGGGGTCGAGTAGCCGTCGGCGGTCTTCCGGGCCAAGCGCGCGGCCTCGACATTGATCTCGTAGGAGAGGTCCTCCATGCCGTAATCGGCCATCGCGATGCGGGTCGCGTTGAAGGTATTGGCCTCGATGATATCGGCGCCGGCAGCGAGATATTCGCCGTGGATATCGGCGATCAGGTCCGGCCGGGTCAGGACCAGCAGGTCGTTATTGCCCTTGAGATCGCTCGGCCAATCCTTGAAGCGCTCGCCCCGGTAATCGGCCTCTTCCAGCTTGCGGCGCTGGATCATGGTGCCCATGGCACCGTCGAGGATGAGGATGGTCTGGTCGAGGCGTTGCTTCAGGAGGCTGGTTCGATCACTCATAACGCTTTGCTGGGTCCGATTGTTGAAAGAGTTCGCAGCTTGTTGAATTAGGGTTCGCAGCTCCGCCAGCGCCAGCATGAAGGGGCGAGATTCCGGCTGCGGCTCTTATGTTTCGGCGATGCTGCTGCGGCGTCGATGCTGCTGCCGCATGTTGGTGCCGCTCGGCGTCTGCGGTGCTTGGCAACATGCCTGCATCGCGCTTGAGGCCATGGCGCTAGACGTCCAGGTGCCTGCTCAGGCTAGCGAAGGACCAGCCACGGCCAACGGGCAGCACACGAGCGGCATGGAAGCCTGAGCAGCAGCTAGTCTTTAGCGTCGTCTGCCTCGTTTGCCGGCGCCGGAATCTGACTCGAGCTGAGGCGCGCCTTACGCATATAGCGCTCATGCTGCGGGTGTCCATCCCAAACCACTGGCTTCGCTAGCCACTTCTGGATGAAGGCCCACGAGGCCTGGTAACCATCGTGAGGAAGCGCACAAGCCGAGCAGTCCTTTCGGGTGACGCCGTTGGCATCCGTGAAGACCTCATAAGGGCCCGGACATTCGTACGCGATGAGAGGACAATAACAAAAAAGGCAGTTAAATTCTCGCTTGACCCCAGAATGACAGGGGAGAAACGGACAATTTTCGTTCGTAAACCCTTTGAATCCTTGGTTATTTGTCAAATCTTTCGGTTCCATGGTCAACGGCACCCGAGGTTGCGGCAGCGGAGCGGCAAACGAATAACCGCTCAGCAGGAGCACTGATCATGGGGCCCGAGCGATCAGGGCCAAGGCTGGCGAGGCAATCGCAGCCAAGCCGTTGCCAGCCGATGGACTGTCGCGCGTCAGTCCGTTAGCTTAATCCTGCGGCCACTCATCGCCGCAGCGACAGCAGCATGACGACCCTCAGCGTTGGAGATTTCCCGATGAGCCGCTTACTGACCTGCCTGACCTTGATCGCAGCCCTCAGCCTGCCAAGCCTCGCGCAGGCAGAGACCCTAAGTGCGAGCGAGCTGTTCGCGATCTACGAGCGCAACGAGATCGTCGCCGAAGACAGCTATAACGGACGCCGCATCGACATCAGCGGTCGGATCAGCGCCCTCAAACAGGCGATGATGGGCGCACCGATCGTGCTGCTTGAGGCTGGCTCGTCGAACAAGCTCGTGAGCTGCCACTTTCCTAAGAAGGCCCAGACCGAGCTCGCCGGACTGAAGGTAGGCGATCAGGTCAGCTTCAGTTGCAGGATCAAGTACCGCATGGGCAATACCATCCATGCCTCGGCCTGCAGCCTGGAGTGACCGGCTCTACACCGGCTCTGCACTGGCTCTAAAGCCAGCGCCTCAGGCGTTGGTGGTCGATCGAGTGTCAGCGGGCTCCGATCTGTTTGAGCCCACTCACCCGCTGCACCGGACGCTCCAGCGCTTGACCGAGCACGAGCGGGTCGGCATAGAGCAGCGTAAAGCGGGCCTTTGCGCGAGTAATCGCGGTATAGAGCAGCTCGCGGGTCAGCACTGGATTCGGGCTGTCTGGCAGGATCAGCGCCGCGTGGGCAAATTCTGAGCCCTGAGACTTGTGCACGGTCATTGCGAACACGGTCTCGACGGCCTGCAGACGACTTGGCAGCACCCAGCGCACACCGCCGTCGGCACTGGGAAAGGCGACCCGAAGCATCCATTGGGGCTCGGTCGTCGGACCCGCAGGCACGCGGAGGGTGACACCCACATCGCCATTCATCAGATTCAGACCATAGTCGTTGCGGGTCACCAGCACCGGCCGGCCGGCGAACCATTGTCGGTGCGAGGCGCCGAGAGCAACCGGCTCTAGGTCGAGCTGGCCGGCCGCACACAGGGTCTCGATGATGCGCTGGTTCAATCCCTCGACGCCCCAATCACCTTGGCGCAGCGGCGTCAGCAGTTGGAATTG
>NZ_JBUDPI010000455.1:0-2563 GCF_054919635.1 Halochromatium sp.
ATCGACAGGCTGGATCTCGATCACGGCTAGCGCGAGCAGCTCGTCAAGGCTTTGGCGACCCAGTTCGCCACGCCGCGCGCTGATGACGAGCATGGTTTCAAGCCAGGTCGCTGCCGACATGACATTGGGCGAATCCGTCTCGCTCAAGCGGCAGGCGTAGCGATCAGCTTCCGGCTCATCCAGCAGGATGCACACGAGCGATGAGGTATCGATGACCACGTGCGAAACTTCAGCTTGGCAATCCGTTTGCATCGTAGCCGATGATCTCGTCCGCACCGCGCGGATCGAGTTCAGGAGCAGCCGCGCAGCGTCGGCTGACCTTCAGGATGGCGGCCAGCCGTTGATTCGCGTCCAGCGGGGGCGATGGCGGCGTCTCGTCGTCGTCCACCAGCACGATGACTTTGACGGGGCGGTCTTCCCGCCAATGCTGGTAAGAAGCCGGCAGGCGAATGACGCCTTCCTTTAGATGTGCCTTAAATTCGATGGCGTGCATGTGATTGGGCCGGTGAGATAGGGCAAGGGCCTGATGACGATACTGTATGTACAGTAGCGCAACTGGCTCCCTTCCGGCAACGGTATCGGTGACGTTGGTATTCGTGATGAAGCAGCAATTCGTATTCTCCAATGAGTGGCTTGCCAGGGAGCGAGCGTCATGAATGACCTGTTATGGAAGCTCCATCGTCTCCGCGCCATGAGTCCACCCGAGATCGCCCATCGGGTGGTGGAAAAGGTCAGGAAATCGACTGCACGCGGCACCCTGGAGGGCTGGGAACGCTATGCCAATCCCGGTCCCGTGCCTGTGCTGCCCGGCCCCTGGGAGAGCCTTGCGCGCGCAGTGCCGGAGCACGAATTGAACGCCAGAACCACCGTGCTCTTGGCCGGTGAATTCACCGCCCTCGGTCAAACCTGGCCGCCACGAACGCCCGAATGCCTGTTCCCTGCGGAGCTGTGGCTGGCGCGCTATCCGTCGCGCTTTTCCTCGGCGAATAATCATCGCCGCCCATGGCCATGCCGATGCGTTGGCGATCCTTGCGCCCGATGACCGGGCATGAACGCCTGCTGCGCAACAATGTGCTGGTGGCGGCGGTGGTGGCGCTGGGTATGGCCTTGGTGTTGATCCCGGCCTTTGGCTTGCTCGGCGCGGCGGTGGCAACGGCGACCGGCATGGCGATCCAGAATCTGCTCTGTGTCTGGCAGGTGCGCCGGGTGTTGGGGTTCAATACGCTGGCGATCTGGCAGAGAGTTAGACCTGAACCGGCTGGTGGTGGCTGCGGTGCGGGGTCAGCCTGAGGATCGAGGCCGCGTTGAGGATTGATGGTGTTCAGCTCGACAGTGTCGGCCCTCGCAACGCCGCAAGGCGCGGCCAGGTTCGCGGTGGTGGAAACCGGGACGCACGTCCTATCCGGTGATGCCGTTGCGGGCGCCTCACCAGGTCTTGGGCTGATACGCGAGGCCCACAAGCTGGTGCTTGCCAACATGACCCCAGAAGAGCGACTCAAGGGGCTTCCGCCTGATGAAGTCCTCAAACGCTACGATCCGGAGGAGCGACTCAAGGGGCTCGATCCGGCCACCATCGAGGCTTGGCTGACCAAGCAACGTCGGGATCATTGAGCGTCAGCTAACATGAATTTCGGATCGGGATTGAGTCCCGGTTGACTGACGCCGTTTTATTCATATGCTATGGCATATGATCGTTGTGCTCGATACAGATGTCATCGTTTCCGCTGTTGTCAGTCCGACTGGAGCGTCTCGGTTCTTGCTGCAGGAGATTGGTCTCGGTCGTTTGCAGGCGGCGGCCTCCGTACCGCTGCTCCTGGAATACGAAGCCGTGCTCAAACGCTCTGAAACACTGATTCGCGCGGGCGGCACGGTGGAGGATATGGATGTCATTCTCGATCAGTTGGCCTCCATGCTGCGGCGGGTACCGATCTGGTACCTATGGCGACCGCAGCTCCGTGACGCGAACGACGACATGGTGCTGGAGGCGGCAGCCAATGCGGCGGCGACGCATCTGGTGACCTTCAATATCCGTGACTTCGGAACCGCGCCGAACCGATTCGGAATCACGCTTTGCCGCCCAGCCGAAATCGCGAGGAATTTGCGTCATGAGCAAAAGTAACTACGCCTTGAGTACGCCACACAGCATTCTGGCGGCGGCACGCCGCGCCGCCAAGCGTGACGGCGTGAGCCTGAACCAATTCATCAACACCGCCCTGGCCGAGAAGGTGGCCGCTTTGGAGGCCGAAGAGGTATTCACCCACCGCGCCGCGCGGGCCGACCGAGCGCGCTTTCTGGATGTGTTGGAACGTCTGGGTCGGGAATCGCCACGACCAGGAGATGAACTGGACACCTAGCCCCGCAGGGTCCCCGCACCGACGCCTTCGCCGCCTGGCTGGACGGCCTGAAAGACCGGACTACGCGCTGTATCAGTCTCGACAGGCCGCACCGGCGAGCAGGAGCAGAGCGGTGAGGGTGATGCGCGGGCGCCTTACCAGGTCTTGGGCTGAAAGCCGGCGTCGTTGCGGATCTCGACCGCTTGTCCGGATTGGGCGAGCACGAAGAG
>NZ_JBUDPI010000456.1:0-2549 GCF_054919635.1 Halochromatium sp.
ATTACGTGGCGTCAATGATGCGCTGGAGACCTTGGTGGAACTCTCCGAATCGCTGATCGCAGCGCGCGTCCTGCCTTACTACCTGCATCTGCTTGACCCCGTCAGTGGTGCCGCTCATTTCGAGGTCCCAGAGACCGAGGCACGCTCCCTCGTCACCGGGCTCCGGCACCGGTTACCGGGCTACCTGGTGCCCAAGCTGGTCCGCGAGCAGGCTGGTGAGCCTGCTAAGACCGTCTTGTTGTAGACGCGTTAGCGGCTTTCGAGCGCTTGCGCCGAGCCGGGGTCGAGCCGGGATCGACATGGGCCCACGACGCTAGCTGGGGTTTGCGATCCCGTGCGGCACGTGGCCCGTGGTCACGTGACTGAGGGTATCGCGACAATGATGCTCTTGATCGTCGAAGAAGATATCGGCATCAAAGGCGGCCAGGAACGGCCCCTTGCCGAGCCCGTCCAGGAACAGCGATTCGTCGATGCGGATATTCCAGGCACGCAGCGTACGCACGACGCGCTCGTGAGTTGGTGCGCCGCGAGAGGTAATCAGCGCGGTCCGCAACGGGGCCTGATCAATCGGGAATAGGGCCTGAATGCGCTTCAGAGCCACCAAGAATCCCTTGAAAGGCCCGTCAGACAGTGGCTGCTGAGCAGCAGCCACCTCGTTTGCGGTAAATGCAGCGAGACCTTCGGCACGGAAGATTCGCTCGGATTCGTCCGAGAAGAGGACGGCATCGCCATCGAAGGCGAGGCGCAACTGGTCATCATCGGCAGTCATCGCTCGGGCCGGAGCCGGCAAGATCGTCGCCGCAGCGCAACCGGCGTCAAGGGCTTGACGCACATCGTCGCGGTCGGCTGAGAGAAACAGATGGGCGCCGAAGGCCGAGACGTACCGATAAGGACTGGCGCCACTGGTAAAGGCCGCGCAGCGGATCGCGAGTCCGTGGTGGCGGATCGAGTTAAAGACCCGCAGGCCGGTATCACTGCTATTGCGAGACAGCAGGATGACCTCAACCCGTCCGCGATCGCCGAGCCGCTCATTCAGCGTGAGCAGCTTCTTCACCAGCGAGAAGGCGACGCCTGGCGCCAGGAGCTCAGCCTCATGCGCCACCTGAGACGCAGCGGAGGCTTCGACGCCCCGCTCTTCGTAGACCCGGTGCGACTCCGAGAGGTCGAATAGCGCCCGTGATGAAATCGCAACGACGAGACGAATCTGCGGAGCCCCTGCGGCATCCCGCGCGACCACCGGCTGCGGAGCCTGTGCGAGTCGAGGATCAGATTTCTCGCTGCTCGACGGCTCTTCAGTGCGGCCCAATGCATGACCTAGAGCGTTCGCTCGGAGCCGAGCTCCCTCACCCTGATCGCTCACCAAGGCAGGAACGAGTTCATGAAATGCATGGGTCGACCGATGTTGCGATTCATTGCGCCGATATCATCACGCATGGTCGCGGTCGTATAGGTCATCGATTGCATCGAGCGATTCATAGCCTCAATCGAGCTCAACAACGGCTCCAAGGTGGAGACATCCCGAGCCATCGAGTCAACACCGACCGTCATCGTCCGAACGTTGGAGCTGATCTGCCCCATGTTGTCCGAGATCGACTGCATGTTGCTAGCCAGCACCGTCATATTGGAATCGACGCTGATCGCAAGATAGTGCACATCCTTCGCTAAGCTGAAGACGAGGTAAAAGCCGTAGGCTGCAAGAATGATAAAGGCAAACAAGGTTGGATAAACGATCAGCTCCCAGCGCCGAGCGCTGGTCTCAAACGCTTGCGACAGCCGGTCCATCGCAAACTGATTGGCGGCTGGATCACCCTCTGGCGCCTCTAGATCTGTTGCCCCCGTGTTTTCGAAAGCATCTCGCTCGTGCGGGTTATTGCTTGCCATAGAAAATCACGACCTCTTAGGTACCGTCACAGCCCCAAGGCCAGACTTCGGTCGGCATCGGGCAGTCTTGCCGAGTGCCTGGCTGATGCGACTCCCAGCATCGACGGCGCAGCCGATCAACGCATATCAAAGCCTAACACGAACGCTTGGTTATACAAGGAAACCGGCCGTGAGACCAGAGCCGAGGGACCAAGCCCAAGCCCAACCTAAGCGCAATCACGCAGGGAACTCGCGCTCAGCAGCACTCGCCTCTTACTCGCTCAACACCTTCGGGAACAAGCTCGCCGCAAGCGCATAGAACTCTTTTGCCCCCTTGCCACGCGACTCGAGCTCGAACACGGCAAGGCCTTCGCTGAACGAGCGGCGGAATACGGTGCGCTGCGACAGGCGCGACTTCACGAACTGGATATCAGGCAAGGACACCAAGGCCGCCGCCGCCTCGTTGGTCTCCCGGACCGCATGATGGGTATCACCGCGATTGATGAAGCCGACAATCTCTGGCGGCCGCTCGCGCTCGACAGACTTCACCAACTGGATGAAGCGCTGGGTTGACCAGATGTCGGCCTGCGACGGCGGCACCGGCACCACGACGCGGTCGCAGAGCTGTATCGCGCTGCGCAGCGCCTCCATGTCAGCGGTTCCGACGTCGATGACGGTCTCGTCGTCGA
>NZ_JBUDPI010000457.1:0-2542 GCF_054919635.1 Halochromatium sp.
CCGGCCTGTTGGTCTGGCGCGCGGTCGGCCTAGGCGCGAGAAGAACGCACTGACGGTGCTGTCCGATAAGGTCCCGGCGCTGATCTAGGATTGACCCAGAAATGCATGTGCTTGCGACACTCGGGCGGGATCAGCCTGGAGACAAGAAGCACGCCTCATCTAGCCGAAGGCGCCGGCGCCGCTCCTTTACGGCTGCTCCTCGGCTGGCCAACCGCGTACCTTTCGGTAGAGATGGGAGGCGACGCAGTAGTGCCCGAAGGTCATTAGGCCGGCGACGGCGACCATCGCTGCGCCGAGCAGGAAGCCGAGCAGAAACTGGTCGGCAACAAAGGCGGCGAGGATGGCGCTCAGCCACAGCGCTGCTACGAGGCAGGCGAAGCGGCTCGGCGCACGCCTTTCTGGAAGGCTTGGACCGCCGACCCAGCGACGGATAACCCGGTTGTAGAGGACATCGAGGGGGCTGCGCGGGGTTAAAAAACCGGGGATTGCGAGCAGGATCAAAATGCCGAGGATCGCTGGGCTGGTCAGTAGCGTCCCCAAGGCGACGCCGACCATACAGACGGCGGGCGCGAGCCGAAGCCCGAGTGCGACCTCGCGAAGGTCTTGATCGCGCACATCGGTGAAGCCTTGCATCGCGAGCCGATAACGTAACCGCTGCGGATCAGAAGTCTGAGCCTGTTTCAATGTCTCGCTCACTGTCATCTTCGAAATCTCCTAGGATCGAGGTAACGCATCACCGCATCACGCGGCCATCTAAGCGTGGTGGTGACAGGTGGCAATGAATTCTGATGCACCATCGCTCAGCAAAACGTCGCTCAGCAAGATGCAATCCACCCTGCCAGCTCTTTTGTAGTAACCTACCTACATACATATGATGCCGACTGCCGACGAGGGGCTCAGATGGCCCAGACCACCTTCTCCGCCCGCGATTTCAACCAAGACATCAGCCGCGCTAAGAAGGCCGCGCGCGACGGGCCAGTGATCATTACCGATCGCGGCCGTCCAGCGCATGTGCTCCTCACCATCGAGCACTATCTCACTCTGACGCAAGGCGCAAGATCGATTGCCGATTGTCTGGCAATGCCAGAGGCCGCCGAGATCGAGCTTCCGCTTGAGCCAGACAGAGCCGAGGCAAGAAGCGCTGAGTTTTGATGTTTCTGCTCGACACCAATGTCGTCTCAGAGCTACGCAAGATCGGCAGTCGACGGGCCGATCCACAGGTAACGGCTTGGGCGCAGAGTATGGATGCCAGCCTGACGTTCCTGTCCTGCGTCAGCATTCAAGAGCTCGAAACGGGCATCTTGTTGGTGGAGCGGCGCGATCAACAGCAAGGTGCCGTTCTGCGGCGATGGTACGAGCATCATGTGCTGCCAACCTTCGCAGGCCGCTTACTTGCAGTCGATGCCGCTGTCGCGCGATGCTGCGCCAAGCTCCATGTCCCCAACCCTCGGCCGGCGCGCGATGCCTTTATCGGTGCTACCGCGCTGGTGCATCAACTGACCCTGGTCACGCGCAACACGACCGATTTCGAACTGATGGGCGCCAGCTTGTTTAATCCCTGGAGCGCCTTGCGCCCAAGTTAGCGAGCACCAACAGGATATCGATCGCAATCTGCCGCGGCATTACCACAACCACCGGTGGTGCTTAAGCCCCTGTTGGAGCAGTGCTTTCGGATAAGATGAGGGGGTAGGATCGGCGACAAAGGACGGTCTTCGGCAAGGGTTGGACATTGGCCCGATCGCTGCAGGACGGATATGGCCAAGGCAACCCTTATCGACCTAAACGGAGGTCACCATGAATCGATACGCTGCCGGAGCTGTTGCGGGCCTCGTCGCAACCGTCGTGCTCTCCGCTCTGATGCTCCTGAAGTCCTCGCTCGGCATGCTGCCGCAGTTCAATGCCATCGCCATGCTAGCGGGCATGGCCAATCAGTACGCCGGACTCCCGGCCACGCCGATGGTGGGCTGGGTGATCCACCTGCTGATCGGAACCCTGCTCTGGGGCCTCTTGTTCGCCTGGCTGGAGCCCCGGATTCCGGGTGGCGCCGAGACCGTTCGCGGCATCCTCTTCTCGATCGGGACCTGGGTGCTAATGATGGTGATCGTGATGCCCCTGGCTGGCGCTGGGCTATTCGGCTTGCAAACGGGCCTCCCGGTGCCGGTCGCAACGCTGGTGCTGCACATTATCTTCGGCGTCGTCCTAGGTGCGACCTATGGCGTGCTGATGCATCGCGCTCCCGGCCACGCCGCCACTGCGGCCCGCTAGTCCGCCTTCGCGAAGGTGGCTCGGGGCAGGTTTGCGCGCGATCGCACAGCATTGCTCGCAAGCCTGCCTGCTCAGAGAGCCGCTGGCACCCCGGCCTCTTGGTCTGGCGCGCGGTCGGCCCAATTCGCGATGAAGATCGCACTGACGGTGCTGTCCGATAAGATCCGGGAGCTGATCGAGGATCGATTCAAGAATCGTTGCAGGAATCGCGCGATGAAAAGGCATAAGGCATTGTTCCTTATTGCATTCATGCCATAGAATCGTTGCATCAATCGTT
>NZ_JBUDPI010000458.1:0-2535 GCF_054919635.1 Halochromatium sp.
GGCGCTTTCGTCCTTGGTCTGAGCGCCGCGCTCTTTGCGTGAGAGGATCTCCTTGGAGCGGAACAGCTCGACGGTCTCGCGGTCGATGGCGTCGTCCAGGGCCGCGACCCAGAACACCGACTTGGTCTCGGTCTGGCTGCGCTTGCGGAATTCCTCGATGGTTTCCGTGAGCTCCTGGCCGGTATCGGCGAGCGCGAGATGGAACGGGATGTCGCCATCGGTGACCAGGCGACCCCCGAGATAGAGCCCAGCCTTGAACGGCTTGACGTCCAGCAGCGCATGGGTCGGCTGAGGCTGCCAGAGTGCGGTGACGACCTCGGCGTGGAGGCGGCTGACGTCTCCAGGCTTGGGCGTGAGCCCTGTGCGTTGACGCTCCCAGTCGTCTTCGGCCGGTGTCGGGATGCGGTAGCCGTCATCGCCGCGACGAACCATCAGCCCCTTTTCCAGGGCATCGAGTGCTTGGCGGACCTCAGCCAGCCGGGAGTCGGCGTCGATGGCCGGATGCAGCGTGGCGGCGATGTTCTCGGCGGTGCGGTGGATGCTGCGCACGTATTGCAGCAGGCAGATGGCCTTGGCGACCGGCTGCGCGAGCGGGTGCTCGATCTGACTGCCGATATCGGCGATCTTGGCGCGGATCTCGCTGCCGATGTTTCCGGAGACCAGGTCGTAGATCTGATCAGCCCGCACGAGGGCACCGATGGACGCATTGGCCAGATCCACATCGGGGTGAATCAACACCTGTTGCGCGAGCTTGATGATGGTGCGATTCGCACCGCCCACGTGTTTGCTGGCCCCGCCCTGGGTACGCAAACCAGAGACGACCTGGATGATCAGATCGATCTGGTAGGGCAGCAGCGGATAGAGGTCAATGAAGGATTCGGTGGTCAGCTCCAGGAGCCGGATATCGGCGGTGATCCGAGTGTTGTCGCTCAGGCGTCCGCGATGCTGGGTGAACTGCTCGCGCAGCAGGTGCTCGGCGGTAGCGTTCTTGGCCAGGACGCGCTTGCTGGTGACCTCGGAGATGTCCGACGGCTCCAGGTGCACCTGCAGCGGGAAGCGATCCATCAGGCGCGCAAGCTCGACACGCCGGGCATCGAGACCGCCGACCAGCTCAGTGAGCTTCTCCTGTGAGGTGACCACAACCCACAGCTTGCCGCGCCCGACGCGACCCAGGCTCTGCACCACGGCCTGGAGGTCGAGCATCTTCTGCACATCGCCGGCGACAAACTGACCGACCTCATCGATTACAAAGACGAGGTTCTTGCCCGGCTTGCGCCGTGCCATCAGCGTGAGACCGCGCTCGGCGAGATCGCCCGCAGTGATGTCCGCGCGCGTCATCGCCGAGGCGCGCCAACTGTCCGCGGTGGTGTAGGTCGCCGGATCAAGCTCGTGCATCACGCGGCTCGCCTGCTGCACGGCGATGGCGATCTTGCCCTTCTCGCGGTCCCAGTCCTTGTTGAAGATTTCGCTGTATTTGGCCTTGAAGCTGTCCAGCCGGCTTTCTTCCTCCAGCGTGATCTCAAGCTCTGAGAGGTCAAGATCGCGTGCGTAACCCAGGCTCTGGAGAAAGAGCCGGTACATGATCTCGGTGATGCTCTGGTTGCCGGTACGGATGCCGCGGTCGGTGGAGACGTCGAAGATCACCGCCTCGGTGGGGATTTGCTCGCTGATGGTCTTCAGCAGCACTTGGATCTGCGGATCAGCGCAGCGCTGACCCAGCATTTCCCCGGCACCCTGGCCGTGGATGTCGCGGTTGGCGAGGCCGAGGCCCAGGTACTTCGCGAAGCTCGACTTACCGGAGCCGAAGAAGCCTGAGACCCAGACCGCGATACCCTCGTTGGGCTTCTGCCAGGTGGTTTGGTGGTGCTCGAAGACCTCGCGGAAGTGGGCGCGGATTGAATCGGTGACGACGTATTCCCGCAGCTCATCGCGGATGATGGTCTCGTCGGCCTGGTCGACCTTGATGACCTCCTCGATGCGGCGCTCGATGTCGCTGGCGAACAGGTCCTTGATGATCTCGGAAGCCATTGTTGTCGCCCTCAATAGCTCTTGGGCCGGTAGTTGTGCTCTGCGTCCAGGACGCCCATGAAGCGCAGGCCAGCAGCTCCATCCAGGAGGCCGGGATAGAAGAGCACTGTAGGGACGTGCAGCTTGCCTTTGAGCTGCTCGAGCAGCGCGGAGGTGCGGTACATGGGGAAGAGTGAACCGGCACGGACGATGAAGACCAGATCGCGCTTTGGGTCGGCGTCCTCCGGTACGCGGCGCGCGACCAGATCGTCGAGCGGTTGGTACTCACTGAGGATCTCGAAGATGGTCGTCACGGTGGCATCCAGACCGACGGACTGCTCGGTCTCGATAAGCACCTCTGGCCCCATGTCTTCGGCTTGGAGGGCCTCGCTGAGGCATTCCGCCAGGGAGATGGCCGTGACGCGTTTGCCGATCTGCTCCAACCGGGTTCTGAGAAGCGAGGTTTCCTGGCGAACAGCGAACTCATCCTCCGGCGCGTAGCGGAAGATGGCGTAGGGCATGTCATGG
>NZ_JBUDPI010000459.1:0-2522 GCF_054919635.1 Halochromatium sp.
TCCGGACTCTTTCTGCTCACGAAAGCGGCCCTATGCTGTCAGCGCGCATTCAGCACTCCACCCCAAAGCAGCAGAGAGAGAATTAGCAAGGCCAAGCCGGCGACTCGCCACTTGCACAACCCGCGGTCCAGCACCTCGCCTTCCACAAGGAAGCGCCAGATCACCGCAATCACCGCACCGATCCGGGTGCACTTGGGCCATGCGGCCCCTTGCCATCGTGACCGTCCTAGTGCAAGGCGCGATGGTCGCCGCCGTCACGCCCTTTGCTATCCCGACACTCAGAGCCTGTTTCGTGCTGGTGACCTGGCTGTTTCTGCTGGCCAAACCGATCCATTGACACCTCATTCTCACCCCGATCCAGCTCGGTCACCAGCATGCGATCAGGCTCCAGCGCGGCGCTCACCGGTGCATGCCAGTCGGCTCCAGACAGGGCATTGGCGCCTGACCGCCCAAGACCAGCTTCGGTAACCCACTTGCTTGGCAGCGTGGCCTCAAGCACATACACTGCGGCTGTCGCAAAGCGCGATGCGGTCCAGGTCGCCATCCTCAGCGATCCCGACGGTGGTGGGTGCAGTGTTCATGGCTAACAGGTGGATTCCAGGACCCGTTGCGCGCCGGCTTCGCCAGTTGCTGACCATCCTGGTCAGCGGCGTGAACCTCTGGCTTGAGCACAACCCGTTCATGCAGGCAGGCGCACTTGCCTTCTTCACCATCTTCTCGCTCGCGCCAACCCTGATCATCGCGGTGACGGTGATCGGCGTCGTGCTCGGCCAGGGTGCGGCGCAAGGCGAGATCGTCGCCCAGCTGCAGGGCGCGATGGGCGCCGAGGCCGCCACCGCCATCGAGCAAGCGATCCTGATGTCGCGGCCCGAAGAGACCGGGCCGCTGCCAACGCTCGTCGGCATCGGCGCAATCCTGACCGGGGCGACCGTGGTGTTCGGTCAACTACGCTATTCGATGAACCTGCTCTGGGGCGTGCGCCCAAGGCCCGGCCACGATCGCCTAGCACCCTTCTGGCAAATGGCTCGCACGCGGCTGCTGTCTCTGCTCGTCGTGCTCTTGATCGGCTTGGGGCTGCTGCTGTACTTCATCGCTGCCATTGCGATTCAAACCCTGATCAGCTCCGTGCATCTGAGCGGGCCACTGCAGGTATTGCAGCCGGATCTGCTCTCAGGCGCTGCCCAAAGCCTCGCCGCGGTGCTGATCACCGCGCTGTTCATCGCAGCGCTGTTCAAGGTGCTGCCCGACGTGCGCTTGTCCTGGCGGGACGTGCTGCCAGGCGCCTTGGTCACGGCACTGCTACTTACCCTCGGCCGTTATGGCATCGCGGTCTATCTTGCCAAGACCGCGATTGCGTCGACCTATGGGGCCGCCGCTTCGCTGCTGGTGATCCTGTTCTGGGTCTACTTCTCCGCCCTGCTGCTCTTGCTGGGTGTGGCGCTGACCCGCGCTGAGCTGAGCGCGCGCAACCGCCCCATCGTGCCGCGCACATCGGCGGTGAGGGTGGTGCAGCAGCAGGTCATCTAAGACCCGTGGCGCGGACTCGACGCCAACCGATCGTCATGCCCAAGCCGCATGCCTAGGGGTTGACCCCAAGCGACTGTTCATCAACCTCATCGGGCTGCCATCACCCCTGCCGGAATTGCCTGGGTGTCCCCCGAAATGTCGGCGGAAAGCGCGGATGAAATCTCCGGCATTGCGATAGTCAACCCGGTCCGCGATCAACTAGATCTGCAGATCGGTGTCCAGCAGCAGCGTCCGCCCGCGCTCCAGGCGCATCTCCTGCAGATATTCGTAGGCGCTCATCCCGACCTGCTCGCGGAAGATGCGCGTGAGTCGCTGCTGAGTGGTGCCAAGAGGACACTCGATGACTATCGATCAAGCACGTCATTCAATGCAATCCCGATCGATATCGCATTCTGCTTGAAGTTGTAATCGAGCAGTGTATCGCCGTAGCCACTGAAGCCGACCAGATAGCCGCGCAGCGGACCGATGAGCGTGGGTGTCATCCAGCTTGCCCTAACCGCCCCTTTCGCTTCGGCCGGGTTGCCCCGTGCCATCAGCGTGAAGCTGTGGCCGCGCCATTTGTAGACGGCGGTGATGTCGCCGTAGCCGTAGTAATCGGTGATGTCCGGGTTATCCTTGTCGGAGCTTGAATCGTCGATCCTGATCCAAGGTCGGATCAGCAGTGCGAAGTTCTCCCTCTCGAGTCCGATCTCGGCCACCAGGCGATCCCAGCTGCGCGAGATCGGATCGGAGCGGCCATTGGATTCGTGCGCGTAGCCCAGGCTCAGCAGACGCCAATCGAAGCCGCCGACAGACCATTGCGGCTGCCAGGCGACCTTGAGCTCGGGCATGTAATTGGTGTCGCGAAACGGACTCGAGATGTCGCCGTTGTAGACCTGCCAAAAGCTCTGCTGGGTGTAGGCGAACCAGAAACCGAGGCGGCGGTCATTGGTCGCCCAGAGGCGGGTCTTGAAACTGATCTGAAACGCGGCCTCACCCTTATCGAGATCGCCGCC
>NZ_JBUDPI010000046.1:0-16237 GCF_054919635.1 Halochromatium sp.
GCGCACCACAATGGGGTTGTGGGGGTCGCAGGTTCGAATCCTGCCGCCCGGACCATCTTCAACATGTCAAACGCACACTCCTCTCGGCAGCGACTGCGTCTGCATACCAATCGCGAAGGTGAGCTGATCCGGGTCCGTGGCCTGGTGCAAGGGGTTGGCTTCCGGCCAACGGTCTGGCGCTTGGCGCGTGCCGCTGGGCTCGCCGGTGATGTCTGCAACGACGGCGAAGGGGTGCTGATTCGGCTCTGGGGCAGTAGCGCCGAGATCGATGACTTCTGTCGTGCCCTGATGGTCGAGTGCCCGCCATTGGGGCGCATCGATGGCATCGAGCGGCGGCTCTGCGAGGGGCCGGCGCCTGCGGGCTTTAGTATCGTCGAGAGTGGAGCGGGCAGGGTACACACCGGTGTCGTTGCGGATGCTGCAACCTGCGCGGCCTGCGCGGCTGAGATCGCTGATCCGAGCGATCGACGCTATCGCTACCCGTTCACCAACTGCACCCACTGCGGACCTCGGCTGAGCATCATTCGCTCGATCCCTTATGATCGGGCCAACACCAGCATGGCCGCGTTCAAGATGTGCCCGGCCTGCGCAGCCGAGTATCAGAACCCGGCCGATCGTCGCTTCCATGCCCAGCCCAATGCCTGTCCTGTCTGTGGCCCCAAGGTCTGGCTGAATCAAATCCCGGCGAACCCGGCGGCGCGGGATGCGATCGATGCCGCAAGCCAGCTGCTGGCGCGGGGCGCGATCGTGGCGATCAAGGGCGTCGGTGGCTTCCATCTGGCCTGTGACGCGACCAATCCGGCGGCCGTCGCCGCGCTGCGTGAGCGCAAGCGCCGGGCGGTGAAGCCCTTTGCGCTGATGGCCAGGGATCTGGATGTGATCCGCCGCTACTGTGCGGTCAGTCCGGCTGAGGCGGAGCTGCTGAGCTCTAGGGTAGCGCCGATCGTGCTGTTGGATTGGATCGCCGGCGGAGATGACGACGCGCCCACAAGCGGTGCGCCCCTGGCAAGTGCGCCTCCTGTGAGTGCACCCCCTAAGCGTGCGCCCTCGGTGTCGCGCTCGGGCGCATCGGGGAACGTATCGGGGCGCGCATTGGCGGGCACTGACACGGTTGGGCGCCAGGTTGAGCCCCGGGTTGAGCGCCAGATTGAGCTCAGGGCGCCCGCGATTGCCGCTGAGGTGGCGCCCGGTCAGTCGGCGTTGGGCCTGATGCTGCCTTATAGCCCCCTGCACCAGCTGCTGCTGCAGGACTGGGACCGGCCCTTGGTGATGACCAGCGGCAATCTCAGCGATGAGCCGCAATGCATCGACAATGCCGATGCGCTAGCGCGCCTGGCGGGCATCGCTGATGCCTGGCTGCTCAATGACCGCGAGATCGTCAATCGGGTCGACGATTCGGTCGCGCGGGTGATTCAGGGCCGTGCGCGCTGGCTGCGCCGTGCCCGCGGTGCAGCGCCGACGCCGCTCAAGCTGCCAGGCGGATTTGAGAGCGCACCGCGGGTGTTGGCGCTCGGGGGCGAGCTGAAGAACACGCTCTGCCTGCTCAGCGATGGACAGGCGACCCTGTCGCAGCATCTTGGCGATCTCGAGGAGGCGCGCACCGCGCGTGAGTTCGAGCACACGGTCGGCCTGTATCAGGCGCTGTTCGAACATCAGCCCGAGATCATCGCCATCGACGCGCATCCAGACTACCGCTCATCGGCGCTTGGGCGCCGCCTGGCAGCCGAGACCGGCGCCCGATTGGTCGAAGTGCAGCACCATGCGGCGCATCTGGGCTCGGTGCTTGCTGATGCCGACTGGCCGACCGATGCCGGTCCGGTGATCGGCGTGCTCTTCGATGGGCTGGGGTATGGTGCCGATCAGACCATCTGGGGCGGCGAGCTCCTGCTTGGCGACTATCGACAGTGGCAACGGATCGGCCATCTGCGACCCTTCAGGCTGCCGGGTGGCGAGCGCGCGATCCGCGAGCCTTGGCGCTGTCTCTATGCGCAGCTCGACAGCAGCCTGGGCTGGGCGCACTGCGTTGAGCGTTGGGGCGGCTTGGAGCCGTTGCGGGCGCTCCAGGAGCGACCGATCGCGACGCTGGCAGCGATGATCGAGAAGCAGGTGAATGCGCCGCGCACGACCTCGGTGGGGCGATTGTTCGATGCGGTTGCGGCCGCGCTTGGGATCTGCGCCGATGGCATCGCCTATGAGGCGCAGGCGGCGATTGAGCTCGAGACCCTGGCGCGGGGCCCGCTGGATGGGATCGATGGCGATGGCGCATCCCTGAGCGGTTACCCCGTTGCCATCGACAGCGGGTCAGAGCCCTGGCAGCTGAGCCCGGTGCCGCTGTGGTCGGCGCTGCTCGATGATCTGGCCGCGGGGGTGCCGGCGGCGGTGATCGCGGCGCGCTTCCATCGCTGGCTTGCTGAGGCGGTCGCCGAGCTGTCGGTGCGGGCGGCGGCCCGACATGGCGTGCGGACGGTCGCGCTCTCGGGCGGGGTGTTCCAGAACCGGACCCTGTTTGAGGCCGCACTGAAGGCGCTTGCTGCCCGCGATCTGGAGGTGCTCAGCCATACGCGGGTGCCGGCCAATGACGGCGGTCTCGCGCTTGGTCAGGCGGTGATCGCGGCGATGGCAGCGGGTGAGCGCGCCGAAGGCGCGCGCTTGGGCTAGCACGGCCTGGGGCCGGGGTGGGGGCTGGGGTGCGAGGCGGTCCTCGGTGGGGCTAGCCTGTGGGGCTGCGCGGGGGCTGGATGGGAACTCAGCTCGGTGGCATGCCGGCGCCCCAGTTGCCGCTGCGGGGGCGGTAGCGGTTCGGGATCAGCACGGTCGGGCGCAGCTGGCTCGGGTCCTGCTGGGGGAAGTCGAGGGTGTAATGCAGGCCGCGGCTCTCGCGTCGGCGTTGCGCCGATTGGATGATGAGGTCGGCGACCTCGACCAGGTTGCGAAGCTCGAGTAGGTCGGCCTTGACCCGGAAATGGCTGTAGTGCTCGATGATCTCTTGACGCAACAGGTCGACGCGACGCTTGGCGCGCTGTAGTCGCTTGTTGGTGCGCACGATGCCGACGTAGTCCCACATGAAGCGGCGCAATTCCTCCCAGTTGTGCGAGATCACCACCTCTTCATCGGCCTGGGTGACGCGGCTTGCATCCCAGGCTGGCACTTCGGGTGGCGTGGGCCAGCCGCTCGCCAGCTCGGCGATATCCTTGGCCGCGAGCTCGGCAAAGACCAGGCATTCGAGCAGTGAATTGCTGGCCATCCGGTTGGCGCCGTGCAGCCCGGTATAGGCGGTCTCGCCGATCGCATAGAGACCGGGCAGGTCGGTGCGGGCGCGGGCATCGACCAGCAGCCCGCCGCAGGTATAGTGGGCGGCTGGGACCACCGGGATCGGCTCGCGGGTGATGTCGATGCCAAGCTCGAGACAGCGCGAATAGATGGTCGGGAAGTGCTCGGTGATGAAGTCGGCCGGGCGGTGCGAGATATCGAGATGGACGAACTTGCTGCCGGTGCGCTTGATCTCGTGGTCGATGGCGCGTGCGACGACGTCGCGCGGTGCCAGCTCGGCGCGGTCATCGAAGCGTGGCATGAAGCGGTCGCCGTCGAGCAATTTCAGCTCCGCGCCTTCGCCACGCAGCGCCTCGGTGATCAGGAAGGACTTGGCTTTGGAGTGGTAGAGGCAGGTTGGATGGAACTGCATGAACTCCATGTTCGCGACGCGACAGCCGGCGCGCCAGCCCATCGCGATGCCGTCGCCGGTGGCGACATCGGGGTTGCTGGTGTAGAGGTAGACCTTGCTGGCACCGCCGCTGGCAATGACCACGAATTTGCTCAGAAAGGTATGGACATCATTCGTTCTGTTGTCGAGCAGGTAGGCGCCGAGGCAGCGGTTGCCGGTGCCGCCGATCTTGCGATCGGTGATCAGATCGACGGCGGCATGGTGCTCGAACAGCTCGACGGTGCTGCGCTGGCGAACCAGGTCTGTGAGCGTGGTCTCGACGGCGCGGCCGGTCGCGTCAGCGGCATGGATCACCCGCCGATGGGTATGGCCACCTTCGCGCGTGAGGTGATAGCCGCTGGAGTCGGTGGCGCTGTCGTCACGGGTGAATTGGACGCCGGCGTCGAGCAGCCAATGGATGTTGCCGGGACCGCTCTCGACGACGAGACGCACAATCGACTCATCGCAGAGCCCATCGCCAGCCTTCAGGGTATCCTGTACGTGCGCGTCGATGCTGTCTGTGGCATTGAGGACCGCCGAGATGCCGCCCTGCGCATAGAGCGTGTTCCCCTCTTGTAGCTCACGTTTTGAGACGACGGCAACCGAGAGCTGCGGGGGCAGACGGAGCGCGAGACTGAGGCCAGCGGCACCGCTGCCAATGATGAGGACGTCAGGGCGGTAGAGCTTGGGCATGGTAGCGGGCTTCCTCGCGCGAGCGGAGCTCGGATAATGACGGTTGTGTTGCAATGAGGGTGTCAGCGAAGAGTATGCCGCAGGCTCGTGGTCGCGTCGCCTGCCGGGAGTCTGTGCTGTTATGCCCTTGTCTATGTGTACATATGGACAAAGATTAGACGCAGGCGTTTCAGAGCGGCAGAATGAGGGTCAGGGACTAACCTGACGCATTGCGTTGCGACATATCAACGCGTGAACTGCTCGACAGAGAACTTTCATCGGAGGGGTGGTGTCAATGCGGCAGGTAAGCAGAAACCGACGGGCACGAGGGCGGCCGCGTGTCTGAGCGTGAGGTCGATCAAGCACTCGTCGAGCGTGCTCAGGCCGGTGATCGGCGTGCGTTTGATCTGTTGGTTCTGAAGTACCAGCAACGGATTGCGGCACTAATCGGTCGCTATCTGCGCGATAGCGCCGAGATCTTGGATGTGACGCAGGACGCCTTTCTGAAGGCGTATCGGGCACTTCCGGGCTTCCGCGGAGAGTCGGCGTTCTATACCTGGATCTATCGGATTGCGATCAACACGGTGAAGAACCACATGGTCGCGCAGAGTCGACGCCCGCCGGGTGACGATGTAGACGCCGAGCTCGCCGAGCAGATGGACCTGGGCTCGGCGCTGCGCGACAGCGCAACGCCGGAGCGTGAGGCGCTCAGCGACGAGATCGCCGACACGGTGCAAGAGGCCTTGGATGCGCTGCCCGATGATCTGCGGGCGGCAATCATGTTTCGCGAGATCGACGGGATGAGCTATGAGGAGATTGCAACCGCGATGGAGTGCCCGATTGGCACTGTACGCTCAAGGATCTTCCGCGCTCGTGAGGCGATCGACAAGCGGCTGCGGCCGCTGCTCGAAGGCTGATCTGAGTCGTATCTGGCCTCGGGCGGAATCCGTATCATGAACAAGTGACGAGCGAAGGCGACAGCATGACCACACCCACAGCGGACCAAAGGCACCTGGCGGCACTGATCGATGGAGAGCCTGGTCCCGGCGGATTCGATGCTGCGATTGATGCTGTCGCGAGGGATGCTGAGCTTCGTACTCGTTTCGAGCGGGGGCTGCTCATCGGTCAGGTGCTACGCGGCGAGCCCTCGCTGCGTGCTGCGCGCGCCATCAATACCCGGGTCTCGGCGGCCCTGGCCTCAGAGCCCGTTGTGATGCGCCCGAGCCGTCGGCGAGCACCAGGTCCACCGTCGTCGATCAACCGCTCGGCTGCCGGTCTTGCCATTGCTGCCAGTCTCGGCGCTGTTGCGATCTTGGTAGGTCCCGGGCTGATGATGGAGGGCTCCAACCTGTCTGCTCCCGATATCCCGATGGCTAATCGTCCAGCGCTACCACAGCCGGACGCGGCTGCGCCCGGCGCGAATGCTGTGCCCATCGTCCAGCCCGTCGTCGAGCGTTGGGCAATGGATGAGCCAGCAGGCGCGACTGCGCTCGACAGGCTCGTGATCGATCATCGCGAGCGCACCTCCGCCTCAGGGCTGACCGGCTTTATGCCCTACGTGGCGGTGGTTGGTCCAAGCGGTGTTCGTTGACCCCATGAGCCGTCGTTTGCCGCTCCCACGGGTGACTGCCATCGCGGTAATCAGTGGCAATCTCCTGATCGGCATCCTGTTTGGCCTCTGGTTGCCGTCGGTTGCCGCAGAGACCGGCGCAGAGCAGTCTCCGATCGACCTGCTGAGCCAGATGTCCCGGGCGCTCTCGGAGCTGGAATACGAAGGGACGCTGGTCTACCTAAATGGTCATGAACTCTCGACTCTAAGGATCGCGCATCGTATCGAGGGCGGAGAGGCGCATGAGAGCCTGTTGGCGCTCAGCGGGCCGATTCGCGCGGTTGCCCGCAGTCATCAGAGCGTGATCTGCGTTCTGCCTGACGCGCATGCGATCTCGCTACCTCGTCATGGCGGGAGTGCGAGCACCCTGCATGCGGGAGTATTGGATGCCGATCGGTTGCGGCCGCACTACCTGGTTCAGGGCTTGGGTCAATCCCGGGTTGCCGGTCGCGATACCCGTGTGATCGGGATCATTCCTCGGGATGATCTGCGCTACGGCTATCGGTTCTTTGTCGATGAGGAGACCGGGCTGCCGTTGAAGACGGATCTCATGGACAGCTCGGCGACGCCGATCGAGCAGGTGATGTTCACCGAGATCACGTACCTCGATCGCGTCTCGGACGAGATTGAGGCTCAGGCGCCCAAGTCCGTAGGCGGCCCAAGCGCTGCTCAGGCGTCATCGCCGGTGGTGACGGTTGATTCGTCACCCTGGCGGTTTTCGGAGCTGCCTGCAGGCTACCGAGTGGTGGCCGGTGATCCGCCGGAGCCTGATGCCGATGGGACCGAGGGGACACGCCGCTGGTTCATGGTCAGCGATGGGCTATCGGTGGTGTCGGTCTATATTGAGCCTGATCAGGGGCAGGGCCTTGCTGGGCATAAACGTGTCGGCGCGCTCAATGCGGCCGGGCGCTCCCTCGATGGGCATCAGGTCACTGCCGTTGGAGAGGCTCCCCAGCAGACCGTGCAAGCCATTGCGGCTGCGGTTAAGATGCAGCCATGATTGAGGAGCAGGCCATCGTTGTCTCCAGCGAAGCTGGTATCGCAGAGGTTGAGATTGTCCGCCGCTCAACCTGCGGCGCGTGCAGCGCGCGCTCTGGCTGCGGGGTCTCGATGCTTGATCGGGTGCTAGGCCGGCGGCCGCAGCGGTTGCTGCTGGTCGACAAGCTCGGTGTCCGAGCAGGCGAAGAGGTGATGGTTGGGATTCCAGAGGGGGCCTTGCTGAAGGCTGCGGTGGCAGCCTATATTGTCCCGCTCGTTGGCCTCTTGGGGGGCGCCATGGCTGGCGATCTCATGCTGCACGAGGGGGCTATCGGCCAGGGCCTGCCGTTGTTGACTGGTGCCTTCGGATTTGTGGGCGGGCTGCTGGCGACGCGCCTCTATAGTCGTCGGCTGGCTGCTGACCCGCGTTGGCGCGCCCTGTTGCTGCGCCGTGTCTCCCATAGCCTTCCGGTCGGTCTTCCCGGTCTGCACTGAACCCTGCTGCGACCCCTGCAGCCGCGGCTGACGCGGCGCGGCTGTCGGCGGGGCTGGGGGCGCCAGCTGGGCAGGTCGCGCATGTCTGCATCGCTGTGCAGTGCAGTCTCAATGGGCCGCATCTGTTATCGTTACCGGCTGTCCCTGCTGGCAGCGACCCGCTTCAGGGCTGCCCGTCACCGCTCTCTTTGGATCTCCATGCGTAATCGCTATCCGTTCTCGTTTGTTATCACCGCGGTTGCCCTGCTTGGGCTTGCCTGGCCTGCATCTAGCCTCGCGGATGATCAGTCGATGCCGGCTCAGGCGGATGCCGCAGCGGTGCCCTCGAAGGCCGTTTCGGCGCTCCCGAGCTTTATCCCGCTGGTCAAGCGTTACGGCCCCTCGGTGGTCAATATCAGCAGCAAGCAGGGGTATGGCTTGGGGCCGCAGGAGTTCGAGCCCGAGGAGGGACTGCCCGAGGATAGCCCGCTCTATGACTTCTTCCGCCGCTTCTTCGGCGAGGATGGGCCATTGCCGGATGATGGTGATCAGGGGCGCTCGCTAGGCTCTGGCTTTATCCTCAGCCCGGATGGCTACATCCTGACCAACGCCCATGTGGTCGAGGCCGCCGATGAGATCATCGTGCGCATGAGCGACCGGCGCGAGTTCGTGGCGCAGGTGATCGGTGCTGACGAGCGCAGTGATATCGCGCTACTGAAGATCGATGCGACCGATCTGCCGGCGGTTGACCTGGGGCTGTCAGAGACGGTTGAGGTTGGCGAATGGGTGCTCGCGATCGGCTCGCCGTTCGGCTTCGAGCACTCGGCAACGGCCGGCATCATCAGCGCCAAGGGGCGCTCGCTGCCGTCCGAGAACTATGTGCCGTTCATCCAGACCGATGTGGCGATCAACCCCGGCAACTCAGGCGGCCCATTGTTCAATCTCGAGGGTCGCGTGGTCGGCGTCAACTCGCAGATCTATAGCCGGACCGGTGGCTTTATGGGGCTGTCGTTCGCGATCCCGATCGATGTCGCGATCGACGTGGTCGAGCAGCTTGAGGAGAAGGGGCGGGTGAGTCGTGGCTGGCTCGGGGTGCTGATCCAGGACGTGACCCGCGATCTGGCCGAGCCGTTCGGCTTACCGCATCCGGTTGGTGCGCTGGTCTCGCAGGTGCTGCCGGACAGTCCGGCGGAGAAAGCCGGACTGCGTGCTGGTGACATCATTCTGACCTTCGATGGGATCGAGGTGCTCACCTCAAGCAGCCTGCCGCCGCTGGTCGGCGTGACCAAGGTTGATGTCACGGTTCAGGTCGAGCTGTTGCGCGATGGTGAGCGACGGGAGGTTGCCGTGACGCTGGCCGAGCTGCCGGAGGATGAGACGGCGCTGATCCAGCCCGGGCGTCCTGCAGCGCCGGCTGCAAACCGGCTGGGCCTGGTCATGAAGGAGGTGCCAGAGGATCAGCGCGAGCTGCTTGGGCTTGAGCAAGAGGGCGTGCTCGTCGACCGGGTTGAGACTGGCCCCGGTGAGCGTGCCGGTCTGCGCGCTGGTGATGTGATCCTGCACTTCAGCAATGACGAGGTCCAGGATCTGGCGCATTTCGATCGCTTGGTGGATGCTGCCCCGGCCGGTGAGTCGGTGGCGGTGCTGGTGCAGCGGGGTGATGGGCGTATGTTTTATGCGCTGCGGCTGCCGCCCGAGTAATCTTCCCGCGGTCCGTTGCCCTTTGTTGTTATCTCTGCAGCGTCTTCTCGCGCGCCCAACCTCAAGGATTTCGCCCGCCGATGGCCGATCTCAGTCACATTCGCAACTTCTCGATCATCGCCCATATCGACCATGGCAAGTCGACGATCGCCGACCGCTTTATTCAGCATTGCGGCAGCCTGACCAATCGCGAGATGAGCAACCAGGTGCTCGACTCGATGGACCTGGAGCGCGAGCGCGGCATCACCATCAAGGCGCAGAGCGTCACCCTCGACTACCCGGCCAAGGATGGACAGGTCTACGAGCTCAACTTCATCGATACTCCGGGTCACGTCGACTTCTCCTATGAGGTCTCGCGCTCGCTTGCTGCCTGTGAAGGTGCCTTGCTGGTGGTGGATGCCGCGCAGGGCGTAGAGGCGCAGAGCGTTGCCAACTGCTACACCGCCATCGATCTCGGGCTCGAGGTGCTGCCGGTGCTGAACAAGATCGATCTGCCCTCGGCGGAGCCGGAGCGGGTCATCAACGAGATCGAGGAGATCATCGGCCTCGATGCCGAGGATGCGCTGCGCGTCAGCGCCAAGACCGGGCTCGGCATCCCTGAGCTGCTGGAGATGCTGGTGGCGAAGATCCCGCCGCCGGTCGGGGACGCCGATGCGCCGCTTCGGGCGCTGATCATCGACTCTTGGTTCGATCCCTATGTCGGCGTGGTCTCGCTGATCCGGGTCAAGGAGGGGACGCTCAAGCGGCGCGACAAGATCAAGGTGATGTCGACCGCCCGCGTGCATCAGGCCGATAACGTGGGCGTCTTTACCCCGAAGAAGACCCCGCGCGAGCAGCTTGGGCCGGGCGAGGTTGGCTTTGTCGTCGCTGGGATCAAGGAGATCGATGGCGCTCCGGTCGGCGATACCATCACCGGTGCCGAGCGGCCCGCCACTGAGCGGCTTGCAGGCTTCCGTGAGATCCGTCCACGGGTCTTTGCTGGGCTCTATCCGATCTCCTCGGATGACTACGAGGACCTGCGCGATGCGCTCGCCAAGCTGCGGCTCAACGAGTCGGCGCTCTTCTACGAGCCCGAGACCTCGCAGGCACTCGGCTTCGGCTTCCGCTGCGGCTTCCTCGGCATGCTGCACATGGAGATCATCCAGGAGCGGCTGGAGCGTGAATACGATCTCGACCTGATCACCACGGCGCCTACCGTCATCTATGAGGTCGTCCTGAACGACGGCGAGGTGATCAATGTCGATAATCCGGCCAATCTGCCGGAGACGACCAAGATCCAGGAGATCCGAGAGCCGATCATCGAGGCCCATATCCTGGTGCCGCAGGACCTGCTCGGTGGTGTCATCAACCTCTGCGTCGAGAAGCGTGGGGTCCAGAAGAACATCCAGTTTCTTGGCGGTCAGGTGCAGGTGAGCTATGAGCTGCCGCTGAACGAGGTGGTGCTGGATTTCTTCGATCGGCTGAAGTCGGTGAGTCGGGGCTACGCGTCGTTCGAGTACGAGCTCAAGCGTTTCGAGGCCGCCGATCTGGTCAAGCTCGACCTGCTGATCAATGGCGAGCGCGTGGATGCATTGTCGCTGATCGTGCACCGCTCGAACTCGGTCCATCGCGGCCGTGAGCTGGCCGAGCGGATGAAGGAGTTGATCCCCCGACAGATGTTCGAGGTTGCCATCCAAGCCGCCATTGGCACCAAGATCATCGCTCGCACCACGGTGAAGGCCCTGCGCAAGAATGTGACGGCCAAGTGTTATGGCGGTGATGTGACCCGCAAGCGCAAGCTGTTGGAGAAGCAGAAGGCCGGTAAGAAGCGGATGAAGCAGGTTGGGCGCGTCGAGATCCCGCAAGAGGCCTTCCTTGCGGTGCTTCAGTCCAGCAAGGATAATTAATCGGTTTTCCTTCGGATAGCCGTCACAGGATCAGGAGACGCACCCGCGTTATGAGCTTTGATTTTCCAACCTTCCTTGTCGCCGCGACCTTCTTGACCGGCGGCATCTGGCTGCTGGATGCCATGCTATGGGCGCCCAAGCGTCGCCGCTTGGCCGCTGCCGCCGCGAGCAGCCCGGGTGAGGGCGGTGAGGCCGCAGCGGGTGGCGACAAGGAGCCGGTGCTGGTCGAGTACGCGCGCTCGTTCTTTCCGGTGATCTTGGTCGTGCTGCTGTTGCGCTCATTCGTCGTCGAGCCCTTTCGCATCCCTTCGGGCTCGATGATGCCAACCCTGTTGGTCGGGGATTTCATCCTGGTCAACAAGTTCTCCTATGGGCTGCGCTGGCCGGTGTTGAATAGCAAGTTTCTCGATCTCGGTGAGCCCGAGCGCGGTGATGTGATCGTGTTTCGCTTTCCGCGTGATGAGTCGGTCGACTACATCAAACGGGTGATCGCGGTGCCCGGCGATCAGGTCTACTACCGCGACAAGACCGTCTACGTCAACGGCGAGCCGCTTGAGCAGGTCCCGCTCGGCGAGTACGTTGATGATCAGGGCCGGCCGACAGGTTTGGTCGAGGCCATTGAGGAGGTCGATGGTGGTGGTGAGCATGAGATCCTCATCAACCCCCGCACAGGCGATTTTCCGCGCTCCTGCCGTGTGTTGGCAGGTGGGCCGGTGACGGTGCCAGAAGGCATGTATTTCGTGATGGGCGACAATCGCGACAATAGTAACGATGGTCGCTGCTGGGGTTTCGTGCCGGAGGAGAATCTGGTCGGCAAGGCCTTTGCGATCTGGATGAGCTGGGATGGCAGCCGCGGGGGCTTCCCGATTGCCTTTGGTCGTATCGGCGATGTGATCCATTGATGCCGACGCGACACAGGGCTTCCCCGTTGCCTCAAGATCAACATTCCTGTCACCTGCCTGCTTCAAAGCGCCGCGCGCCAGGCCCTGGCAATCGAGTCCGTGGAAAACGGGGCTTTGGCCTGGCCAAGGTCCTGCTGGGGCTGCTCTTGGTGGTGTTCTTCGTCAATCTCGGGATCAAGATGCTGCCCTCCTATCTGACGTTCCTCCAGGTGCGCAGTCTGATGGAGCGAATGGTGGAGCGACCGGAGCTGGTTGGGGCCGGTTCGCATGAGGTGCTGGGCGCTGTCAGGCGTCAGCTTGGCATCGATAGCCTGCGCTTGGTCGACACACAGGACTTCCGTGTGTTTCGCGAGGGGGAAGCGATCCCGCTTGGCGTCGATTATCAGGTCCAGAAGCACATCGGCTTCAATGTTGATGTGCTGATGCAGTTCGATCACAGCCTGGTGCTCCCGCGACCATGACGACCGGCCCGACTCGCCTGGCGACCGCGCTGATCGGGCAGCCGCCGGAATCGATGGCCCTGATCGAGCAGGCGCTCACCCATCGCAGTGCCGGTCCGGTGAATAACGAGCGCCTCGAGTTCCTGGGCGATGCCCTGCTCGGATTCGTGATCGCCGAGGTCTTGCTGCAGCGCTTTCCTGACGCCAACGAAGGCGATCTGACAAGGCGGCGGGCGGCCCTGGTCAACCGCGAGGCCTTGGCCAAGATCGCGCGGTCGCTGAGCCTTGGCGACCACCTGCGGCTGGACTCGGGCGCCCTGCGCACCGGTGGGCATGCGCGCGATTCGGTGCTGTCTGATGCGCTCGAGGCGCTGATTGGCGCGATCTATCTGGATCAAGGCTTTCCGCGCGCCAAGCAGGTGATCCTCAAGGTCTTTGCCGAGTCCTTGGCCGATGTTGCTAAGCAGGAGGCGCGCAAGGACCCGAAGACGCAGCTGCAGGAATGGTTGCAGGCACGTCGCCGTGTCCTGCCCGAGTACGAGGTCACCGCAGTGACTGGTGAGCAGCACGCACAACGGTTTCAGGTCCGCTGCCGGCTTCCCGACGACGGCCGCGAGTGCCTTGGCGACGGCTCCAGTCGGCGCCGCGCGGAGCAGCAATCCGCTGAGACCATGCTCGCGCTATTGACCGGCTCGGATTGATCTGATGAGTCAGCCTAGCGATCCGCATTCGCCAACGTTTGAGCCAGCGAGCAATGGGACAAATAGCAAGGGGCCGAACCGCACGGGGACAAACGGGACGGGGACAAGCAGCACGGAGGCGAACAGCGGCGACATGAACAGCACCGCCGCTGAGCCCGCCGAGCAGGGCCTGGGCTCGACTGGCGCGGCCGAGGGCTCAAACCGCTGTGGCTATGTCGCCATCGTCGGGCGACCCAACGTCGGCAAGTCGACGCTGCTTAACCGGCTGCTCGGGCAGAAGCTCGCGATCACCTCGCATAAGCCACAGACGACGCGTCATACCATCCTCGGTGTCTCGACCCTGGCCGGCGGTCAGATCCTCTATGTCGATACGCCGGGCCTGCATCAGCGTGGCAGTAATGCGTTGAACCGCTATCTGAATCGGGCGGCGCGGTCGATCTTGACCGATGTCGATCTGGTGCTCTTGGTGGTCGAGGCGCTGCAGTTTAGCGATGAGGACGCGCTGGCGCTGGCCGAGATCGCCAAGGCCGGCACGCCCGCCATGGTCGCGGTGAACAAGACTGATCGCATCGCCGATAAGACCCGTCTGCTGCCCTATCTGCAGTCCTTGTCGGAGCGCCATCCGTTCGTCTCCATGGTGCCGGTGTCTGCGCTGAAGGGCGATCAGGTCGAGCGGCTCGAGACCGCGGTGCTAGCGGCCTTGCCGCAGGGCGATCATCTATTTCCTGACGATCAGCTCACGGATCGCTCCGAGCGCTTCCTGGCCGCGGAGCTCCTGCGCGAACAGCTGATGCAGCGCTATGGGCAGGAGCTACCCTATCGAACGACGGTCGAGATCGAGTCCTTCACCCTGGAGCAGGCCGGTGGGACGGATCACCCCGAGGCGCCGCGGGCGCGCATCCAAGCCCTGATCTGGGTCGAGCGCGAGAGCCAGAAGGCGATCATCATCGGCCACCGCGGCGAGGCGCTGAAGGCAGCGGCATCGCAGGCGCGGTTGGAGATGCAGAAGCTGTTCGGCCGGCGGGTGCATTTGGAGGTCTGGGTCAAGGTCAAGGATAGCTGGAGCAGCGACGAAGCCGCACTCGCGAGCCTTGGCTACGGTGAATACTGAGCGCTGCCGCTGCTGATCGGTGCGACGCGCCAATGGTCTTGCCAAGGGTCTTTCCAGTGTTCGTGTCCGTTGCTTAGGTCAGCCATCTGTCTGCGATGCTTGTCTCTAATGCCTAGGTCAAGGCGTCGATGAGCCTGCAGACACTCAAGCGCGGTTTCGTGCTGCATCGCCGTGACTACCGCAATACCAGTCTGTTGCTCGAACTGTTCGTTGCCGAGGATGGGCGGCTTCCCTGCATCGCTAAGGGAGCAAAGTCAGCGGCGCGCGGACGCTCGGCGCTGGCTGCATTGCTGCAGCCGTTTCAGCCGCTCTGGCTGAGCTGGGTTGGCCGTGGTGAGGTCAAGACCCTGACTCGGGCTGAGGCTGCGGGGCCGAGCATTGCGCTTAGTGCAGAGCGGCTCTACTGTGGCTTCTATCTGAATGAGCTGTTGCTGCGGTTGGTCGACCGCGAGGACCCACAGGAGGCGCTGTTTGTCTTCTATCAACAGGCCTTGGCCGATCTGGCGACCGAATCCGTGGATCAGGTGTTGCGCCGCTTCGAGCTGCGCCTGCTTGAAGAGCTAGGCTATGCGCTCGACCTGCGTCTGGATCGGCAGGGCAAGCCCATTGATCGCGGACGGTACTATCGTTATGTCCCCAGTGAAGGGCTCGATCCGGTTCCAGAGACCGGCGCGAGCCAGAAACAGGCGACTGCGCTCGCTGAGCAGGCGTGTCTGGAGGGAGGCGTTTCTGAGCCCAGTGCCGTCGGCGCTCGAGCTGGCGCGCCGTCATCGGCGGCGGTTGCGGCCGACCAAGAGGTCCTGATCAGCGGCGTCACGCTGGAGCGGTTAGCCACTGGTGCCGTCTTGCAGCGCACCGATACGCAGTCCGCTCGAGCCCTGATGCGTGCAGCGCTAGCCCCCCATCTTGGGCCAAAGCCGCTGCGCAGCCGCGAGCTGTTCCGCCGCCGGCCGAGTTGATTTCCTTATCCTGTCTAGGAGCCACCATGCAACAGCTAAGCGGGACGCCGATCCTCCTCGGCGTCAATATCGATCATATCGCGACCATTCGCGCCGCTCGCGGCACCCGTTACCCGGAGCCGATTCAGGCCGCGTTGGTGGCCGAGCAGGCAGGCGCCGATGCCATTACGCTGCATCTGCGCGAGGACCGGCGGCACATCCAGGATCGCGATGTGCATCTACTGAAAGGGATTCTGCAGACGCGGATGAATCTGGAGATGGCGGCGACGCCGGAGATGGTGCAGATTGCCTGCGAGGTGCGCCCGGCCGATTGCTGTCTGGTCCCGGAGCGGCGCGAGGAGCTCACGACTGAAGGTGGGCTCGACGTAGCCGGGCAGATCGGCAAGCTCAGGGAGCAGACCGCGCGCTTGGCTGCGTCCGGGGTGCGCGTCTCGCTGTTCGTCGATCCCGATCCGATGCAGTTGGACGCGGCCGTCGATGTCGGTGCGCCGGTGGTCGAGATCCATACCGGGCGTTATGCCGATGCCGCGACCCAGACGCTGCGAGCCAAGGAGCTTGAGCGCATCGCAACCGCCGTCGCGCATGGTCGGAAGCTCGGGCTGCAGGTGAATGCCGGGCATGGCCTGGATTATCCGAATGTCGAGGCCGTGGCGGCGCTGCCGGGCGTGCGTGAGCTCAATATCGGCCACGCGATCGTCGCCCGGGCGCTGTTCTCCGGGTTGGCGCCAGCGGTCACCGAGATGAAGCGCCTGATGGTGCAGGCCGCGCTGTTGCGGACGACCTAGACCAGCTCGCCCATGGCTCTGATCCTGAGATCTGGCCCCAATGGTTCTGGCTCCAGATCTTGGGCGCCAGACCTTGGGGGGGCAGATTTCGGGGGCCAGAGTCGGACCTTATCTCGCGGTAACAAAACCAAGGTGGAAAAGGAACGTCTCTTGCTTCATCTTCTGAGACATCCTCAACCAAGGTTTTCCGATCATGACCACCACTGCAGAGTCGGCGACCCCGAGACGCCCGGTCGTCCTGGTCATCCTCGATGGCTTCGGCATCAATCCAAGTAAGCTGAACAATGCCCACGCACAGGCAAGGACCCCCCGTCTCGAC
>NZ_JBUDPI010000460.1:0-2521 GCF_054919635.1 Halochromatium sp.
ACCGGCCCAGACTGGGAACATCTCGAACGCCCGCATGGTGCCGGGGCCGCCGGTCGCGGTAAAGACGCGCACGCCGGCCATAGCCGCGCCGGCCACCGAGGACATGACTGCGAACTCGTTTTCGCCGCGGAAATACTCCTTCACATACCCTTCCGCGAACAGGTCGCCGACTAGGTGCATGCTCTCCGACTGCGGCGTGATGGGATAGGAGATGGCCACATCCACATTCGCCTTCCTGATCGCCTCGCGCACGGCTTCACTACCGCTCAGGAAGTGCTTCTTCTTGTCCGCCTCGAAGAACAGGTACTCGGGGCTTCGTACTTGCTGCTGCAGCATCTCAGCCCCTCGCCTTTAATCGGTTGACCGCCGCCGTCAGTGCTTGCAGATCGGTGAAGCCGAAATCCCGCAGCGAGATGACCGCGTCCTCATGGCCGGCTTCAGCGCACAGGGCGATGGTGCAGCAATCGGTGCCGCCGCGTATGATCTTCAACGCCATATTGGCATAGTGGCAGTGCACCCCGATGAAGACGCAGACGTCGATCTTGTTATGCCAGATGGTCAGGTTCGGATGGTTGGGATTGACCTCGATCTCCGGGTTGATCATCGGGTACTTGGGCCGGTAATCCGGCATCGGGATGATCTTGGCGCCCAGGGTATCGGCCAGATCCTTCACCGCCTGCACCTTTTCCGCGATCCCGTCCTTCCAGTTCCAGAGGATGAGCGGACCGGGGAAGAAGGTCGGATTCTTGGCGTTGACCAGCCTGGTCGCCGCCTCTTCCAACGCGCTTGCGGCCGGGACACGCGCCCCTTCGATCAGGCCTTCACCTTGCTCGGGCAGCGCGACACCCATTGAGGCGGCGGCCGGTGGCAAGAACCCTTCCGGTCCTGAAACAACTTTGTAGCGATGTGGCTCCAAGAAAGCCTCCGATTCTGCAGACTTGATGTGTCGGGGATGCTCTTCGCTTGCTTCGGAAACACCGACGTCTTTTCCAATCCGCGCTCTCGAGCCCAATGTCCCCGCGGGGGCCTTGTGCAGGGATTGAGGATAGCCGCGCGAGGCTTTCCAGCCTGCCTTAAGAAGCGGCCGGTCTTGCCAGCGGGAGCGCCCACGACCTGAGAACAGGAAGAGGACGATGGCTTTCAATACGGGATGAGGGAAGGATCTGGACAGTGTGCGACGAACAGAGGCACGCGACGAGTGGTCAACTTTAAACCATGCTTTTCATGTGGATAAATTCGCCGTTTTGCGCTAAATAGTTCGTAAAAATCTTATGGTCGCGAGAGCGCGGTGGGGTCGGGCGATAAACAGTTGTTTTACATCGACCTTCGTGGGAAGGATGCGGGCTCGACGCTCAAGCATAGGCCGATCGAGCCTCGAAAAGGCTTGGCTCTGCGCTCGTCCGTGCTCCTTGACTTGCCGCTCGATCTGTCCTGTGCCTAGGCGAGGAGTGCCATTGCTCGATTTGGATGGTGGTATGACTGAGCCCAAACCTGAGCCGTAACTGCTCGCGCAGCCGGTGGAGCAGTGCATCTCGGTCGCATCCCGGGTCCGTGACCAGATGCACGGTCAGGGCTGCTTCGGCAGTGCTTAACGGCCAGATATGCAGATTGGTCCAAGCGCGAATTTCCGTCTCGTGGTCTAGCAGCTGGCGCACGGCGTCGCCATCGATCCTCGAAGGTACCGCGTCGATGACGAGGTCGAACGATTCGCGCAGCAGGTGCCAGCTGCTCGCGAGCAAGATCAAGACGATGCCGAGGCTGATGACGGGGTCGAGCCAGGCCCAACCGTAGCGCAGGATCAGGACTCCAGCGACCAGGACCCCAAGAGATATGGCAGCATCTGCGGCCAAGTGGAGAAAGGCGGCCCGCAGGTTGAGGTCGGTTTGACCTCCGGCATAGAACAGCGAAGCCGTCGCGGTATTGATCACGACGCCAATAGCGGCGATGACGATCACTAACCCACCATTGACAGGGTCGGGATCGAGGATGCGCCCTAGGGACTCCCAGGCGATCCCACCAAGTGCGAGTAGCAAGACGATCGAACTGACCAGGGACGCGATGACGGTCAGTTTGCGAAAGCCGTAGGTCCGTTGGCTGGTCGCAGCGCGCGTTGCCAGCAGACTGGCACCCCAGCCCAGCAGCAGGGTTAGGACGTCGCTGAGGTTATGACCCGCATCAGCGATCAGCGCTACCGATCCAGCAGCGAGACCCGCGCCGGCCTCGATAAACACAAAGATCAGGTTGAGCGCGACGCCGACCGCAAAGGCGCGATTGGTTCCGTCATGAGCCAAACTGTCTGAAGCAGGGTGCTGTTGGGAGAGCGAGTGGCGATGGATATCCCAATGATCGCCGGAGGGACCGGTCGTTGCTCGAAGATGAGGGTGGTGGGCGTGCGCTGTGAGTGAGTCGCTCATGGCCGGACCGAATTCCAACGACGCGGTGCTCGGCAGTTCTGGACTGCGGCACGCTCCGGGTTACTGCGTAAGGCGTGTCAATCTATCAGAACGCCTGCTCGGGCCTG
>NZ_JBUDPI010000047.1:0-16197 GCF_054919635.1 Halochromatium sp.
CCTGCTAGACGACTTCATGTGCTTGCTCGGACTGGACCGCCGGCCTTAGAGACGATCAACTTCGGGTCGAGCGATGATTGAGAAACCGAGAACCGGCAGGCGAGCGTTTCGGCGATCAACACGCCGGTTGGATGGACCGGGATTCGGCAGCCGCCCGGCACTCGACGGTGTGCGGCGCGCGAAGACCCCGAGGGCGAGCCCAGCGCCTCCGCATCTAAGGATAACCCCTTCGGAGCAGAGGATCATCCGCAACCCACGCAAGTCGTGCGCCGCTCAGGGGAAGTCGGTGGGCAGGCGGTCATGATACCTTGCGCGGATTCGCTTCAAGTCATCGCTAAACGCTCGTTGCCGCTGATGGACCTTTCGGTCGCCGCCTCCGCCTTCGTTTTGTTGTTTCTCGCCGAGATGGGCGATAAGTCGCAGCTCTTGGTGATGACACTTGCGCATCGCTACCGGCCGAGTCCGGTGATCGCCGGCAGTTTTGTGGCCTTTGGATTACTCAACCTACTCGCTGTCGCGATCGGGCAGGCCTTGTTCGAATGGCTGCCTCAGGGTTGGCTTCTGCTTGTTGCTGGGGGCCTGTTCCTGTTCTTCGGCGTTCGTTCCTGGCAAGACGCGAATCAGGGCGAGGACGATGCCGAGATCCCGACGCGCAGCCGGGGCGGCTTCATCCAGAGCTTCTCGTTGATCTTTGTCGCTGAGCTTGGTGATAAGACGCAGCTGGCGATGCTGGCCTTGGTTGCCAGCACTGGCGATCTATGGGCGGTGCTGGCGGGTGGCACCTTAGCCCTCTGGAGTGTCTCGTTGATCGGTGTCCTGTTTGGCTGCACTGTGGTGCGACGTGTGCCAACGCACTGGGGTCCTCGGGCCGCGGCCATCCTGGTCATCGGCTTTGGCTTGCTGGCATTGGCGCAGCTGGTCTTCTCTACAGGGTGAGGCATGCGATGGATGGCGGCGTTGCCTCAGGTCCCGCAGAAGGTGCGCTCAACGACCTCATCCGGTCGTGGCGGCTGTCGGTATTCAGCCCTGTCCGGCTGCTCCTCATAGGGTTGCGAGACCACCTCGAGCAGTCGGTCGAGTGGTTCCAGATCGCCGTTGTTGGCGGCGTCGATGGCCTGCTGGACGCGATGATTGCGCGGGATATAGGCCGGATTGACCGCACGCATCGCCGCTTGGCGCTCGCTATCGGGCTGGGTCTGGGTGGCCAGGCGCTCACGCCACTGCAGCGCCCATTGGTCAAACGCGGCAGGGTCTGCGAATAATCTGCGCACGGTCGTATCGGTCGTCGGATCATCGGCATCGATCTCGGCGAGCGCGCGGAAGGTATTGGTGAAGTCCGCCTGCTGCCCGGCCATGCGCCCGAGCAGATCGAGCGCGAGGTCATCATCGCCGGTCCGGTCATCGAGCAGGCCAATCTTCCTACGCAGACCACTGTAGTAGCGTGCCTCAAAGGCCTTGCCATAGGTGTCGAGCGCGGCGCGGGCACGCTGTTTGGCCTCGTCCTCCTCGTCGCTGAGCAGCGGCAGCAGGCAGTTGGCGAGCTGAGTCAGGTTCCAGTAGCCGATGCGCGGTTGCTGATCCCAGGCATAGCGACCATAGCGATCGATAGAGCTATAGACGGTCTGCGGATGGAAGGCGTCCATGAAGGCGCAGGGCCCATAGTCGATGGTCTCGCCCGAGATCGCGACATTGTCAGTATTCATCACCCCGTGGATGAAGCCGACCAGCATCCATTGCGCGATCAGCTCGGCTTGGCGCTTGACCACCTGCTCGAGCAATGCCTGGTAGGGCTGCGCGGCCTCGGTACAGTCGGGATAATGGCGCCCGATCACGTAATCGGCTAGGGTCTTGACCGCTTCGGTATTGCCGCGGCGTGCGAAGTATTCAAAGGTGCCGACGCGCACATGGCTTGCAGCGGTGCGGACCAGCAGGGCTCCGACCTCGATGCGCTCGCGATAGACCTCTTCGCCGGTCGCCAGCATTGCGAGCGCACGGGTGGTTGGGATGCCGAGCCCGGCCATCGCCTCGCCGAGCAGGTATTCGCGCAACACTGGACCCAAGGCGGCGCGTCCGTCGCCCATGCGCGAGAATGGGGTTCGCCCAGCACCCTTGAGATGAACATCTTGGCGCATTCCGCTGCGGTCGATCAGCTCGCCGAGCAGGATGGCGCGCCCGTCGCCGAGGCTGGGCACGAACTGCCCGAATTGATGGCCGGCATAGGCCATCGCGATCGGCTCGGCGCCTTCCGGGATCAGATTGCCGGCCAAGACGGCGGCGCCGGTTGGGGACGAGAGGGCATCGGGATCGAGCCCGAGATGCTCGGCGAGCGGTTGGTTCAGTCGCAGCAGTCCGGGCTCTGCGACCGGCGTTGGCGAGACGCGGGCGTAGAAGTGCTCGGGCAGGCACGCATAGCTGTTGTCGAAAGCAAAGAGCGATGACGAAGGCGTGACGGTGGTGCCACCCTGCGCAAGAGGGTCGGTACCTTGGTGTTCGCTGGGGCGATTCATGCGGCGATTGATTCCCGAGTAGCGCGATCAGTCTTGATTGACGGAGGGTGCGGGCAGCCTGCCGCCTGATCAATGATTGGTCTCAGCGCTCGGCGCTGATGCGCTCTCCCTCGCTGGTGATCAACAGCAGACCGCCTTCGGGGGTCATCTCGAACCGGTTGACGGCTTGCAGCAGCCCTAAGAAACGCGGCTCGACCTGCATCTGTGGCTCCGGGCAGGCCATCATGGTGCTGGCGAGCTGGCCGAACGACAGTCCCTCGCCGGTGAGCTCATACTGACCCATGAAGCGGTTGCAGCCGCTGTTGCCGGCGACGCCATTGTCCTCGAGAAAGTTGATCCTGACCGAAACCTCGTCTGGCACTGGCTTGCCAGCGAGCGAGCGGACCGTCCATGCGTCGCCTCTGAGCAGCTCGCTTGGCTCGCCGCCGCAGCCGGTCAGACGTCGATCCTCGAGCTCGAGCACGACAGTCTTTGGATAAGGCATGCCGGTCATGGAGTCGTTGCAGCGGTGCTCAGTGATGCGGATGCTCAGGTCCTGCTCCGGCAGTCGATACTGTTTGACGTCGTCGGTGCTGACCGGCGCTGGCAGCTTGGTCTCGATCTCACGGGTGCCATAGTCGAGCACGAGCCGCAGCTGGTCGCCCCGGATCTCGAGCGTCCAACCGGGCTCATTGCCGCGCGCCTTGAAGGTTGTCTTGTCACCCGGCTTGTTACCCAGCTTGTCACCTGGCTTCTGCGCCGGTACCGCTGCGAGGCATTCGGGCAGGGTCTCGCCGGCGATGCTGACCAAGGCGCGATTGCCCTTGGACCAGAAAAAGGTGTCTGAATCATCCTGAGCGACGAACTTCGAGCCCGACGCCGCTGGCGTCGAGGACAGCTCGAGGGTTTGGTCATTGAGTCGCAGGCGCGCATGATCGTCGCTGACAGCGATCTCGAGCTCGGTCTCACCGCAGCGCATCAGGGTCGTGAAGTCCGTTGGCGTGATCGGTTGAAGCCTCAAGGTGCCGAGCTCCAGCGGCTGCTCGCCCGCTGCGATCGCGATGCGATCGCTGACCCAGGCCGGACGTCCCGCGCGCCAGATGGCGCCGCGAAGCTGGCCGCTGGTGTCCACCGGTATCTGCAACGCGAATGGCAGCGGCACCTGCCGACCGTCGCTTGCGAAGCGTGTTTCACCCTGCAGCTGGCCGTCGGCGTCGCGAAACTCGACCACGGCGATGCTGTCCGGCGTCAGTGCAATGCGCTGCAGGTAAGACAGTTGACCGGAGATGGTGCGCTTATCCGACTCGGCGATCGCTGGGCCGATCGCGACGAGTAAGAGGCAGATGAGGCTGAGCGCGCGCAAGTCAGTCACAAGTAAGCTCCTCTAGACCGATGGGGTTGGCGAGGATGCTAATCGCAGACAAGCTCGCCTGACCAGTCCTACGACCACCTCGCTCTGTGCCGGGACTGCGCTCTGTGCGAAGACGGGTTCCTTCGGTCAATGATGTTCCGAGGGAGGCGCATCGGTCGTCTGCTCAGCAGCGCTTTCAATCGGCGCGAGCAGCGACCCAATGCACGCCGGCTCTGACGCCGGGTCGACGATGTCTGGCTCTTGATACCAGGGCAGGCCGGCCTCGGCGCTGCGCTCAAGCTCGGCGATCACCTGTGCCCCCAGCAGCAGGATCACCGCGGCCGCCTCGAGATAGAGCAGCAGGACAACCACGGTGCCGAGTGAGCCGTACACGAGGTTGACCATCGAGACCTGAGAGAACCACCAGACCAGGGCGAGACGCAGGAGTTCCCAGAGTGCCGCGGCGACCAAGCCGCCGACCAACGCTCGCCCGGTATGAATGGGCACCACTGGCAGGATCTTGTAGATGGACGCAAACAGCAGGGCGACACCAAAGAAGCTCGATGCCCAGAGTCCAAAGACTGCAGCGGCGGAGAGGGGAAGGTGCATACCGAGCAGACTCAGGTCGAGCCGGCCCATGGTATTGAAGAGTGCGACCAAACCGGTCAGGCCAAGCAGCGCGACCCCGAGCACGGCGACATAGACATAGGGCAAGAGCGCCGCCACCCACAGACGACGGGAGGCGCTGCGGCGATGGCGTTGGAAGATGATCGCGACCGCGTCATCGAGCATCCGAAACGCCAGCGAGCTGAAGAACAGCATCACGCCGAAGCCGACCCAGCCGATCAGCTGGCGTTGAGCGAGCAGCGAGCGCAGGGTCTCGACCAGCAGCTCTGAGCGACCCGGTGTCAATAACCGCGCCTGCAGCGCGATGACCTCGAGCAAACGCTCTTCGCTGACGACATGCGACAGCGTCACGGCCAGGACCGCGAACAGCGGGATGATCGACAGCAGGATGTTGTAGCCCACCCCACCGGCCAATAGCAGTCCGCGGTGGCGGCTGAAATGTCGCAGCACCCGGCGCACGAAACAGAGGAGTCGGCCCATCCCGATCAGGCTTGCGTTGGTGCCGCTTAGGGCTTGCATCGTCATCACCGCTTATCTCCCGACGCTCACCCATCATCACCGTCGCGAGAGCCTTTCCGCTTCAGTTCCAGTTCTATGACCAGGGCCAGTCGCGATTCTGGCACGCCCAGCGCGCGTCCGTGCAGCTGAACGTTGGTCTTGACCCCCGCTATGCCGTGTTTGTTAGGGTACCGATCAAGCTGCGAGAGGCGGGTTGCCAGATGGCGCCCTTTGCTCGGCCAGCAATCGGCTCCCGTCTTCACAACCCTAGAAGCACTGATCCCAGAGGTAGCGATCATGGAATACACCATTCTCGGCGATAGCGGGATCGAGGTCTCGCGCATTGGGCTCGGCACCTGGGCCATCGGCGGCTGGATGTGGGGCGGCACCGATCATCAGCAATCGGTTGACACCATTCGACATGCGGTTGACCTAGGTATTACCTTCATCGACACCGCGGCTGTCTATGGCATGGGCCGCTCGGAAGAGATCGTCGGCGACGCCCTGCAACGCCACGGTCTGCGCGATAAGGTGGCGCTGGCGACCAAATGCGGGCTGAACTGGTCCGATGACCATCAGCAGGTCTGGCGCGAGGCGACGCGCGATCGCATCATGCGCGAGGTCGAGGATTCGTTGCGTCGGTTGCGCACCGACCGCATCGATCTCTACCAGGTGCACTGGCCGGACCCGAAGACGCCGATCGAGGAAACCGCCCGGGCGATGGACGAGCTGCTACAGGCCGGCAAGATTCGGGCAATTGGCGTCTCGAACTATAATAACGGGCAGATGGACACCTTTCGGGCCGTCGCGCCATTACATTCGAATCAGCCGCCTTACAATCTGTTCGAGCGCGAGCTGGGCGACGAGGTGTTGCCGTATTGCGCCGAGCACGGCATCGGCACCGTCACCTATGGCGCGCTTTGCCGTGGGCTCCTCAGTGGGCGGATGACGCCGGATCGGGAGTTCGAGGGCGATGACCTGAGGCAGTCGGACCCCAAGTTTCAGCAGCCCCGCTTCGGTCAATATCTTGCCGCAGTCTCGGCGCTCGACGCCTTTGCCCAAGAACACGCCGGCAAGAACGTCATGGCTCTAGCACTGCGTTGGCTGCTCGACCAGCCCGGGCATAGCGTCGCGCTCTGGGGCGCCCGCCGCCCGGCGCAGCTCGACGCGGTCAATAGCATCGACGGTTGGCAGCTCGATGACAGCGCGCGCGAGCGCATCGACGCCATCATCGCGGAGCATGTCACCGACCCGGTCGGACCCGAGTTCATGGCGCCAGGGACGCGTGATTGACAGAAATCGCCTAAAGCCCGACAAGCTCGGCATGAACACCTTCGGCCTCTACTTGCTCTAGAAGGGTCTTCGAGTCGACCTTGTCGGGTCGAAATTCGACAAGCGTTAGGTGTGGCTTGTCGTCGGGATTGTTGACGCTCACGACGCCATCGATCTCGCGCAATTGGGTTTCCACCGAAGTGCGGCGATCGGCGGTCAGGCTCTCGTCGATGTGGATCAGGACGTCGGCTAGCTGGATGTCCATGTTGACCTCCTCTCTGATGTCTTGCGTTGATGTTGATGGTCAGGCTGCATCGATAAGCCGCAAACTCTGTGCCCGCCTTGTGTTTCGAGCAAGGCACTCGTGCCCCTTCTTCCCGTCACCGCTGGCAATGTGGCGACGCGGGGTTGATGCGGCTGGTTGTTATGCCCTTTCGCTGGGGCATAAGGACCTGAGCCGGTGTTGTATTGGCAGGCCGAGTACGAGTGGTATCCTGCATCGGCGAGCGAATTGGATCGATCAAATGCGTGGAATCGAGCAAATTCCCTGGTTGTACGACCTGTCGATGATGCTGATGCCGGGCATGCAGCGTTGGCGGCGATCGCTGGCCCGACTGGCGCACGGCCGGGTGCTGGAAGTAGGCTGCGGCACCGGGCAGATGCTGCCGCTCTACCCGGGCGGCGTCGAGCTGTACGGTCTCGATCCCAACGCGGATGCCCTGCCTCGCGCCCGGCGGCGCGCGCCTGAGGCCGGGCTCATGTGTGCCTCGGCCGAGCAGCTGCCGTTCCCCGACGCGCGCTTCGATACCGTCGTATCGAGTTTGGTGTTCTGCAGCGTATCCGACCCCGGGCGCGGCTTGACCGAGATCCGTCGGGTGCTGAAACCGCAAGGCCGCTTGCTGATGCTGGAGCACGTCCACGCCCAGAACCGAATCGGGCGTTGGCTGCTCGACACATTGCAGCCTCCCTGGACGCTCGTGACCGGCGGTTGTCATCCGAACCGGGATACCGAGAAAGGCGTCGAAGGGGCCGGCTTCCGCATCGAAGAGGCGCATTACAAGGCGAGCGGGGTTATGCGCCACTTCGTCGCCACCAAGGGGTGAAATGAAACGGCCGGTTATGTGGCCGCCAATGGGCTGCGTGTTGGCACGATCGTGCTGAGATCGGTGAGACCATCCGCTCGATGACTGCGTTCAGGGGCGATCAGCCAGCCTACGCCGAGCTACCGACCGGGATCGGGGGGGCATGACGCTAGGATGCGGTGAGCTGTCAGTGGACTTGATATGCTAGTGCGCACCAATCGATCCAAGGTGTCACCGTGGAAGCGCTCAAGCTCGCAACCATCGACGACTTGCTGCAGAGTGCCGATGAGCACGTCGAGCTGATCGACGGAGAGATCGTTCGGCGCCCGATGACGCGCCCGTATCACGCGCAGGCTCAAGGCAATACGCGCGAGGAGCTCGGGCCATTCAATCGCCGCTCTGGACCCGATGGCTGGTGGATTCTCACCGAGTCCAGCGTTGCTTACGAGCCGCACGAGTGTCCAGCCCACGATCTGGCCGGATGGCGTAAATCACGGTTGTCGAGCTTGCCCCCTGGCTTGATTGACCTGCCGCCGTATTGGGTCTGCGAGATCGTTTCACCCGGCCATGAGCGCAAGGATACGCAACAGATTCCGCTGCTCTTGCAACGCCACCAGGTGCCTCACTACTGGTTGATCTGGCCGGAGGAGCGCAAGCTGGTTGCCCACCAACTTGAGGCTGGCCGTTATCGCGTCATCGCTACGATGGATCATCAGCAGCGTGCTCGAATCCCACCGTTCGACGAGATAGAGATCGATCTTGGCTACATCCTGGCTGCCTAGAACCCTAGTGCACTCAGGGGCGTTCAGCGAGCCCGAGCGAGTACGACCTGTCGATGACGCTGATGCGAGCACCGCAGCGCTGGCTGCTCGATACCTTGCGGCCTCGCTGGACGCTCTTGTCCGCAGTTGTCACCCGACCCGGGATATCGAAAAAAGCCTTGAAAATGCCGACTTCTGCATCCAACGTGCATACTAAATGGCAATTCGCGTCATGCACGACTTCGTTACCACAAAGGGCGGAAACCTGAACAGAGACCAATCTCTGAAGCTTCTCGCAGAGCACAAGGCAGATCTGGCTCGACGGTTCGGTGTCGCCGAATTGGCGCTTTTCGGGTCAACCGTTCGGGGCGATGAGCGAGCAGATAGCGACATCGATATCCTCGTGTCATTCGATGGTCCGTCGACCTCGCAGCGTTACTTCGGCGTGCAGTTCTATCTCGAAGACCTTCTCGGGCGCCCGGTTGATTTGGTCACTCGCAAGGCATTGCGCCGAGAGTTGGCGACTTACGTCGAGCGCGAGGCGGTTCGTGTCTGAGCCCAGCAAAAGCAAGCGAGAGTGGGTTTTTTACCTTGATGACATGGTCGCGTTTGGAGAGAAGATAGTCGAGTATTTACAGGGGCGACAAGAAATCGCTTGATCCACGGCTATCTTGGGATCGATGACGACATCGTCCGGAGCATCATCCAAGATGATCTGCCGGCGCTGCTGAAGTCGTTGCATGGGATGCGCGAGAATCTATCCTCGCCAGGCGCATGATCCCGCGGCGCATGGAATGCGACCCAATCGTTTTGATCCGCGAATGACAATGCTGGATACCTACTGCGAGCGCGCCGGGGCGGCTGGGCTCCTTGCCGAGCCCATCAACCTGATCACGAATGCGGCCTTTATTGTTGCTGCGGTCTTTGCCGCGCGGCGGCTTGCCGCCGACCCCGATCTCAGTCTGCGCAACAGTTGGGACCTCGGCCTGCTGATCCTGTTGCTCGGCGCGATTGGCATCGGTAGCGCGCTCTGGCACAGCTTCGCCACCGGCTGGGCGGTGCTTGCCGATGTGATCCCGATCACGCTCTTCATCAACCTCTACTTGCTCAGCTTCGGCTGGCGGGTGCTCAGGCTGCGGGCGCTGGCGCTAATCGGGCTCTGGCTCAGCTATCAGGTGCTCAGCATCGGGCTGGTTGCAATCACTGGCCCCGAGCTGCTCAATGGCTCGGTCGGCTACCTGCCGGCGCTCGCATTCCTGGTCGGGTTTTGGTGGGTCTTGCGCCGCCGCGCTGATCCGCTCTCACCAACGCTCCTGGCTGCCTGCCTCCTGTTCATCGGCTCACTGACCTTCCGCACCCTCGACAGCGCTTTCTGCGCGACGCTGCCAATGGGCCTGCACTTCCTCTGGCACCTGCTCAACGCGCTGCTGCTCTACCTGCTGCTGCGCGGTTTGATTGAGACGCGCCGGACTCCACAACAGACTCCAGCCGCCTAGCCCCGCGCCGAGCAATCAGCCAGGCGCCGAGGTAGCAGCCGATGCCGGCCAGCAGCGTCACCGGCTGACCGGCCTGGACCGAGAGCAGTGTCGCTGTCGATGCCGCGAGCACCGAGGCAAAGCCGTTGATCGCCCAGCTCCAGGGCTGCCAGCTGGGCGTTCCGACCAGGTGCTGAAGTGCCCAGGGAAACGGCCGGCCCATGGCCCAGGTCATCGGCAACAGCAATGCAGCTAGCAGCATGATGCGCGCCGACAGCGGCAGTGCCAGCAGGGGCTGGCCGGGCCACCAGAGGGCCAGTATTGCGAGACCGCCACCGATCGCCAGGGCGCGGAAGATCGGTCGCAAGGCGTCGGCTCCGCGTTGCCGCGGGGGCATCGCGCTACCGATGCCGGCACCGATCATGAACAGGGTGAAGATCACCGCCGCGGCCAGTACCGGCAGCTCGACGAATGCCGTCATGCGCTGCAGCATCGCAAGCTCGATCAGCATGAAACCGAACCCCAACAGCCCGAAATAGCCGATGACCTCGGCACGCGTGAAGGCCGCTGAGGCAGGTGGCATGCGCCCCAGCGGTGCTAGGATCAGAAGCGCGGCCGCCAGCGTGGCGGCGACCAGCGTCACCGCTGACATCACCAACGTCCAGTCGAGGTAGCTGGCCGCCCGGGTGCCGAGCATCTCAAACAGCTGCGGGATCGTCGACCACTGCATCGCGTGCCAGAAGTAGGGCCGGGCGATGCCGACCGGGCCGGTCTCGAACCAGCGCGCCTGCTCGGGCATGGCGGTATCGCCGAACACCGCTTGGGCGGCTTCGAAGAAGATCGGCGTGTCGAGCAGGTGGTAGCGGTTGACCTCCTGCTCGGCGAGACCAGGATGCCAGACGCGGTCGAAGCTCCAGCGCTCGGCGAAGCTGCGGATCAGGTCTAGGTCCGTGTCGGTCAGCGGTTGCGGCGAGACCAGGATCAGCAGCGCTTGCATGCCGCGCAGCGCCACGACATGGTCGGCTGGCTCATCGACACCGAGCGCGCGCAGGCTCGCGGCCAGGGTCGCCAGCATGCGCGGCCCCTGCCGCGGCGGGTAATCGAGCTTCAGTGGAATCGCTAGCAGGCCGTTGTTGTCGAGTCGAGCGAGCGCCGCCCGCAGACCCTGGCGCGTCAACAGATAGTCTTCGGTGGCCGCACCGGAGCCGTCAAAGGTGCGATCCAGTGCGATCACGGCGAACGCATCGCGGTTTGTGTTGAGGAAACGATAGGGGCTGTCCTGCATGGCGTCCGCGTTCAAGCCGCGCTCGATGGCCAGCGCCGGTAGACGGTCGTCGGGCTCGACCCAGGTCAAGGCGCGATCCACCGCATGCGAGGGCGTCGCCCAGGTGCCGCTACCAAGCACCGCGACCCGACCGCTGGGGCGCAGCTGCAGCGGCAATGCGGCCAGTGAGGCCTCCGAATAACTCGGCACCTGGCGATAATCGCGCTCGATCGGCACCAGTCGGTCGCTGCCAACGATGGCTGCGTCCGAGGCCAACACGCGGCCGGTCCAGTTCAGGCTCAGTCCCGGTGCCGAGCGCAGGCTGGATGAACGCACCAGGGTCAGGCGTCCAGCCAACCCCGGGCGCTGCTCGAGTCTCTGGGCATCCGGCAGCGCCAGCACGCGTGACAGCGCCTTGAAGTCGGAGATCGCTGGCTCGGGCGAGCTCAGGGCCAGCCAGGACGCGGCGACCAGCAGCAGTGCAGCCGATACGATCCCGACCCGAATGCGGCGCAGCGCCGAGAACAGCACGCAGAAGCCCAGCAGCAGCGCGGCGATCAACGCCAAGGCCGCCTCCGGCAGCATCGCGACCAGCAGCAGCGTAGCGAGCAGGGTGCCGATACCGGAGCCGCCGAGGTTGGCCGCGTACAGCCAGCCCGCATGCCTCGGCCAGCGCGCAAAGACCTGCCCCAGCGCGAGTCCGGCACCGAAGAACGGGATGAAGGCGGCGAAGTCGATCGCCAGGAGGCGCAACAGCTCGGAGGCGTCCCAGACCGCCATGAGCGGACGCAGTGCGACCCAGGCGTGCAGCAAGAGCACCAGCAGGAAACCGGCCGCGGCGACCAGCAGCGAGAGGACCAGCCAGCGGTCGCCGAAGCGGCCAGCGCGCTCACCGATGACGCTGAGCAGCGTGCCCGATGCACCGAAGCCCAGCAGCGCTAGCGCGATGGTCAGTCCGGCGAAGTGGTGCCAGTGGCTGAACTCGAACAGTCGCAGCAGGACGACCTCGAATGCCAGTACCGAGCCGGCGAGGGCGCCGACGGTGACCAGGTGCAGCGGTCTGGGGGCCGCCTCGGACATCTCAGCGCTCGCGATTGCGCTCGCCGGTGTCTTGTTCGCCAGTTAGGGGCACGAAGGTCACTGACATGAGATTGCGCGTCCGGGTTTGGCCTTCTTTCGTCTTGGTCACCAGCAGTAGGTTCTGGGTCCAGCCGGCCCGTCCGACCGGAATCACCATGCGCTTGCCGGGCTTGAGCTGCTCGATCAGCGGTGGCGGCACATGCTGCGCGGCTGCGGTGACGATGATCGCGTCGTAGGGCGCGAGCTCCTCGTAGCCATAGTAGCCGTCGCCGTGGATCGCGGTGATGTTGTCGTAGCCAAGCTCGTCGAGCAGGGTCGCGGCTTGCTCGGCGAGGGGTCGGATGATCTCGATGGTCACAACCTCAACGCCCATGGCGCCGAGAATCGCGGCCTGGTAGCCGGAGCCGGTACCGATCTCGAGCACGCGGTCGCCTGGAGCCAGTTGCAGCGTTTCGGTCATGAACGCGACGATGAACGGCTGCGAGATGGTCTGGCCATGCCCGATCGGCAACGGGCTGTCCGCATAGGCCCGGTCGCGCAGAGTCGCTGGTACGAATGCGTGTCGCGGCACTGAGCGCATCGCCGCTAGCACAGCCGGGTCGGTGACGCCACGCTGCTCGATTTGGCGCTCGACCATCCGCTCGCGCTCCTCCTCACGCGCTGCGTCAAAGGTCGGACGCCCTTCGGGACCAGGCGCGTCGGCGCGCAGCAGGATCTGGGTATCGGTGGTGCTCGTCGTCGGTGAGGAAGCGTCCGGCTGGGCCAATGCCAAGGGCGAGCATGCGAACACAGCCGAACACAACAGCGTCGAAAGCAGTTGGTCGTTCATGGTCTGCCTCCTGGGGTGGATGGGTTGTTCGTCTCACCATATCTGTCCCTTAACCTACTATAGTCATAGCGTAGGCGGTGCGTGATCACCGAACGTTAGGCCGACTATCGTGAAGGAGGGAGCATGACGACGGCAACAGCACGACTGAGATACTGGGCAGCAGTCTGGCCCCCCGTGAGAAGCCCGATTCGAGACTCAGCGAGACCCGAGACGCAGCGGTGGCCGCAGCATCGCCGCAAAACCGATATGGCGCAGCAATGGGTCGAGCGCCGGCGACGTTGGGATTATGTACCGATGGACCTGTACCTGGCCGCGCCGACGGCCGCGCATCAGTTCCATTTCGCTCCGCTTCGCCCGCGTTCCGAGCGACGTCGAGATCCACTCGATCGTCGTTTCATGGTCTAAGTCTGATATCCCGGCGCTTGGCGAGCGCAGGCTGCGTTGGGCTTTGCGAGATGAGGCGATGACCGCATAATCGCCCAAAGTCTAGAGATCAACTGGGTGACGACGATGCCAACGCGACTTTTCTTGGTTCGCCACGGTGCGACGGAGCTGACCGCAGAAGACCGTTTCTCGGGCGCGACCGACGTGCCGCTCTCCGAGGAGGGGCGAAAGCAGGTCGCAAACCTCGCCAATCGTCTCGCCGACGAGCAGATCGATGCGGTCTATGCCAGTCCGATGGGACGCACCGTGGAGACGGCGCGGATTCTGGCTAAGCCGCATGGCGCAGAGGTGCGCGTGGATTCGGCGCTGCGCGAGATCGATTATGGTCACTGGGAAGGAAAGACCCGCGCCGAGGTTGAGGCCCAGTACGGCGATGAGTATGAGGATTGGCAGGAGGACCCGCTTACGGTGGCACCCCGCGATGGCGAATCCGGTGTCCACGTCCTCGCGCGTGCACTGCCAGTCGTGCGCCGGATCATCGAGCAGCATCAGCATGGGTCAGTGCTGGTGGTCTGCCACAAGGGCACCAACCGGCTGTTGATCAGTAGTCTGCTTGGGTTCGATGCGCGCGGCTATCGGGATCGGCTCGATCAAAGCCCGGCGGCGTTGAATATCCTCGACTTCGTTAGCCCAGTCCGGGCGCGCTTGAGGCTCTTCAACGACGTCTCGCATTACGAAGGTGTTCCCGATCGTACCTTCTCGCAACGTCTGTCGCGTTGGTGGGCACCGCGCGGTTGAGCGCTGTCCGCTCGGGGTGCGGCTTAGAGCGATGGTGTTCCTCTGTGAGCTGGTGATTCAGCCGCAATCGCGCAGATAGCGTGAGACCGACGCCTCCAGCGAGATCTCGCCGCGCAAGACTGGCGCTTGCCAGTGCTCGCGCCAGCCGCCGATCAACAGCTGCGCGCGTTGCCATTCCAGGTAGACCAGGCGGGCGAGGGGACCGCCCTCGTCCAAGAAGCCTGATTGCTCGAAATCCCGCGCCGCCTGATCGCGATCATAATTGAATCGCACCAGCTCGGTATGCCAGCAGCCGCCGCGCCAGGTGAAACGGCCGTAGCTGCCGCGGACGTCGCCGTCGAACGGCGACCCGGCCGAGCCGATGTTGACGACGTCCATCCCCTGGGTATGGCGCCGATGGGTGCGATGGGTATGCCCGGCAACGAACAGGGAGACGCCCTCCGGCAGCTTGCCGACCAGGGATTCATCGGTGGTCTTGGCGGTGATGCCGTCACGGTTGCCGGCCATGGTGCCGTGCGTGACGTGCATCCAGGAGTCGGCCTCCGGCGGGTGCAGGCAGAGGTGATCCGGCCAGCCGCGCAGCCGGTCGGCTTGGTCGGCGACCTGCTGCCAGGCCCAATCGGTGAACCGGCGGATCTCGCGCTCGCCTTCATTGTCGGGCAGCCCCTCGCTGCAGCTGAGCACCCAGACCTCGTGGTTGCCGTTGACCGGCAGCCATCCCCGTTCGCGCCGCATCTGATCGAACAGGGTCAGACATCCGCCGCTGTCGGGGCCGCGGTTCACCAGGTCGCCGGCCATCACCACCATGTCTGGCCGCCACGCCTCGATGTGCTCGATAACCGCCTCCAGTGCCGGCAGCACCGCCTGCACATCCGAAAAAACCGCAACCTTCATGCTTGACTGCTCCAAAGCGCTCCTAAGTACGTTACCCGAAGCGACCGTTCGGCGCAGAGTATCGCGATGATCCGGTTTGATCAGGCTGAGGTCGAGCCCGGAGCTAGCCGAGGTCGAGTCGGCGTCGAGCGGCGCTGGGGCTGAGATCAGGCAGCAGGTCCGAATTGCGCATCCAGCGCCGGCAGCAGACGCTCTAGTGCCATCCCGCGCGAGCCCTTGATCAAAAGGGTCGTGTCGGCGCCGATCTCGGCTGCGATCTGAGCAGCGACCTCGCCGGACCAGGCAGCGTGGACCTCGACGGCGGCATCCGCCGGCACCGCGTCGGTGATCGCGGCGAATTGCTCGCCGATCAGCACGCAGCGCTCGCAAACCAGGGCTGCCTCCGACATGATGGCGCGGTGTGCGGCCGGCGCTGTCGTCCCCAGCTCGAGCATGTCGCCGAGCACGGCCCAGCGCGGCGCCGGGTACTCGGCCAGGAGCGCGAGCGCGGCCCGCATCGAGGTCGGGTTAGCGTTGTACGCATCGTTGATGACGGTCGGCCGGCCAGCGTCGTCGGCCGCGATGATCTCACCGCGCAACGGCGCCGCGCTCGCGTTTGGCCAGGCGGATGCGATGCGGGTGTCGTCGATCTCGATAAGGCGGGCGACGGCGCTTGCGGCCGATGCGTTGAGCCGGTTATGCGCGCCCCGCAGCGCCAACTCGGCGGTCACGGGATCGAGGTCGAAGTGCTGCACCCGGAACCTCGGCTGCGACGGCAGTGTCAGCGGCGCAGCCAGATGCTCTGGTGAAGGCAGGATCGCGACCCCGTCCTCCGCGAGATGTTCGAGCACCTGCGATTCCTCGCGCGCGACGCCGTTGAGGTCGTGAAAGAACTCCAGATGCTCCTCGCCGATGCTGGTAACGACAGCGATATCGGGGCGCACGATCGCCGCGAGCGCGGCGATCTCGCCGGGGTGATTGGTGCCGATCTCGGCGACCAGGAAATCGTGATCGGCGCGACCGGCGAGCAAGGTCAAGGGCACGCCGAGCTGGTTGTTGAAGCTCTTCGGGCTCTGGGTGCCGTCGTAACCAGCATCGGTAAGCACATGGTGGATCAGGTGCCGGGTCGTGGTCTTACCGTTGCTGCCGCTGACGCTGATGATCCGGCAGCCGGCATCGCCGAGCCGATCGCGCCAGTCGCTCGCCAAGGTCTGCAGCGCGGCCAGGGTCGAAGGGACCTTGAGGACCGCCATGCGCCCGGCGGACGGCGGCGGCAGGTCGCGTTCGACGATTGCGAGCATCGCACCCTTGGCCTCGACCTCGGCGATGAAGTCATGGCCGTCGAAGCGCTCGCCGGCGATGGCGACGAAGGCTTGGTCGGCTTCGATGCCGCGGCTGTCGATGCCGACGCCCGCTA
>NZ_JBUDPI010000048.1:0-15928 GCF_054919635.1 Halochromatium sp.
GGCGATGCCGCAATCCCTGATGGAGCAGTTCGAGCAGCGCTTCGGCGTGCCGATACTCGAAGGCGATGGGCCCACCGAGTGCGGGCCCGTCACCTGTGTGAATCCACCCGCCGGCCCGCGTAAGCCGGCCTCGGTTGGGCCCCCGATACCCGGGGTTGAGATGTGCATCATGGATTCCATGGGCAAGCCGCTGCCGGACGGCGAGCACGGCGAGGTCTGCGTGCGTGGTCCCAGTGTGATGCGCGGTTATTGGAATCTGCCGGAAGCGACTGCCGAGAGCTTCTTTGGTGACTGGTTTCGCACGGGCGATCTCGGCTGGCGCGACGAGGATGGATGGTTTTACCTGGTCGATCGCATCAAGGATCTGATCATCACGAACGGCATGAACGTCTATCCGCGTGTCGTCGAAGAGGTCCTGCTGCGCCATCCCGCTGTTGCCGAGGTGGCGGTTGTCGGCGAGCCGCATCCAGCCCATGGCGAGATTGTGATTGCTCACCTGGTGCCGCAGCCGGGGCAGTCGGTCGATGCCAGCAGCCTGAAGCACTGGTGCCGCGAGCATCTCGGTCGGCACGAGCAGCCGCGGCGGATCGAGCTGCGGGAGGCGCTGCCGAAGAATGCCGCCGGGAAGATTTTGAAGCGCGAGCTGCGCCGGGCAGGCGAGCATGAGCGCGGGTTGTCGCACCATGCTTGATCTCTCGGTCTATCTGATCACCGACGCCGCACTCTGTGCCCGCGCGGGACTCGTCGAGACCGTTGCGGCCGGGCTGCGCGGCGGCGTCACAGTGGTGCAGCTGCGGGATAAGCAGGTCTCGGATACCGAATTGATCGAGCAGGGAAGGGCGCTCAAGGGGCTATTGACTGGCACGGGCGTCCCGTTGATCGTCAATGATCGACTCGAGGTCGCCTTGGCCATCGACGCCGATGGCGTCCATCTTGGCCAGTCGGATCACAGCGTTGCCGAGGCGCGCGAGGTCATGGGTGCCGAGGCGATCTTGGGGCTCTCGCTACAGAGCCTGGATCAGCTGCAGAGACTGGACCCGACCCTGGTTGACTATCTTGGCGTGGGTCCGGTGTTTGCGACGACGACCAAGCCCGATCATTCGTCGCCGCTTGGCTTCGATGGCCTGGCAAAGATCTGCGATGCAAGCCCGCTGCCGGTGGTCGCGATCGGTGGTCTGCGCGCCGAGCATGCGGGGGCGGTCTGGTCGGCCGGTGCCGAGGGCATGGCACTGGTTTCGGCCATCTGTGCCGCTGACAATCCTGAGCAGTCGACCAGGCGCATTGCCGAGGCCTGTCGTGCAGCTCGCCAGGGCATTGTTGGTCCTGATGTCGATCTTCCCTCTGCCGATGCCGATGCCGAGGCGGGCACTGATCGGCAGGCTGACGCTTCGGCGCCTACTGGGTCTAACCGGGTTTTCCGCAGCGCATCATGACAGCCGTCAAGAATGTGCTGGCGATCGCGGGCTCCGACCCATCGGGCGGTGCCGGTATCCAGGCCGATATCAAGGCGATCTCGGCCAACGGTGCCTATGCGATGGCGGTGATCACCGCCTTGACGGCCCAGAACACCCGTGGAGTCCACGGGATGCAGTTGGTGGCGCCTGAGTTTGTCGCCGCCCAGATCGATGCGATCTTTGACGATGTTCGCGTCGATGCGGTGAAGATCGGCATGCTGGGCTCGCCCGAGATCACGCTCGTGGTGGCCGAGGCGCTGCGGCGCCATCAGCCGCCAGCGGTGGTTCTGGACCCGGTGATGGCGGCCAAGGGTGGCGACCGCCTGCTCTCGGAGGCTGCCGTCCGGACGCTGATCGAGGAGCTGCTTCCAATCGCGACCGTTCTGACCCCCAACCTACCGGAAGCAGCGGCACTGCTCGGCGAGCCCGAGCTGACCGATGTCAGCGCGATGCCCGCCCTAGCCCAGCGTCTGCTGGCATTGGGTCCTTCCGCAGTGCTGCTCAAAGGTGGCCACCTGGCGGGCTCGATGAGTCCGGATTACCTGGCTAGCGCCGACCTTGGCCTGTGGCTCGAGGCCGAGCGTACCCCGACCAAGAATACCCACGGCACCGGTTGTACGCTCTCTTCGGCACTGGCGGCACAACTGGCTGCACACTCGGTCACTCGCCGCGATTCAGCCGGTCTTGAGGCGGCGGCTCGTCTTGCCAAGGGCTACGTCGCCCAAGCGATCCTTCATGCCGATGCGCTCGATGTTGGCGCTGGGCAGGGGCCCACGCACCATTTTCATGCGCTCTGGCTCAGCGACCATGTCTCCAGATAATCGGCTGCATCCCTCTGCTTCCTGGGATCTCTCGGTGATGGGGTTGTCCTCGGGATTGGCGGCCAGGGTTCCTGTTGCCGCAAGGCGCGTTGCGGGCGTTCAACAGGCGTCCTTGCCGTCGAGTCCGCAGTCCCGAGAGCCGGGCGGTAGCCGACACCGCAGCTGCTGTATCGTCTAGCCCCATGAGCCTTGCCACTACTCAGGGGGCTCGACGCGAGGTCGAGCTTGGCATGCTGTTGATGACCATCGCGATGTTGCTGTTTCCGATGAGCGATGCGTTGGCAAAATCACTCACTGCTGAGCTGACGCCCATTCAGATCGCCGCCGCTCGCTTTCTATTTCAATCGCTATTGCTGCTGCCCATGGTGCTGTTCGTCAAGGGCGGGCGGTTGCCAATGCCGGGGGCTCGCCATCTGGTCCTGGGGGCTCTGATCGGCTTTGCGGTCATCTTTCTCTTCTCTGGCCTTCAGTATCTGCCGCTTGCCAACAATACCGCGTTGTTCTTTATCGAGCCGCTCCTGCTGACGCTGATCTCTGCCGTTGCGCTGCGCGAGCCGGTGACCCGGCGTCAGTGGCTGGCGGTCGTGATCGGCCTCGGCGGCGCGCTCATCGTCCTGCGCCCAAACTGGGCGGCTTACGGTCCAGCGGCGGTCTACCCAGTGGCGGCAGGTGCCTTCTTTGCTGCATTCTTGGCGCTGACCCGTGTCGTCAGTGGACGCGATGATGCGCTGACCCTCGCCTTCTGGACTGGAGTCGCAGCGGCGTTGGTGTTGTTGCTGGTGATGGTCTCCGGATGGTTCGGGGCGATGGAGCGAGTCTCAGGGCCTGGTCCCCTGCTGGAGCTTCCGGCGCTCAACGCTTGGGTGTTGCTGCTCGGAGTCGGCGCCATTGCCGCGGCGACCAACGTCCTTACCGCATTGGCCTTGCGACGAGCAGGTGCCGGGGTGCTGGCTCCCTTTCAGTATCTCGAGATCCTGAGCGCAACGCTCCTTGGCTGGGTCATCTTCAACGAGATGCCCGACCTGCTGACCGGTATTGGCGCCACCATCATCGTCGGCTCGGGCCTGTATGTGTTCACTCACCAGGGGCGGCGATCGACCCAAGCTGCGAGAGCCGATTGACGCTTGCATTGGGGAGCGCAGGCAGCGGCTCTGTTGTATGCTTTCTGGTCAGTCGAGCGAGGGCTAAAGGTGAGGACGAACCGCGATGGGTGAGCAAGAAAGCGAGCAGGCGCGGGCTGCTCAGCTCCGCAAACGGGCACTAGAGCTTCGCATCTCAGGACACAGTTATCGGGAGATCGCCGAAATGCTGGCGGTCCCCGAGCCGAGTGCTTGGAAGATGGTGGGGGTTGAGCTGCAGACCTTGCAGGCGAGTAGTCATGACATATCGCGTCGATACCGCGACGAGCAGTTGGAGCGTTTGGATGCAGCGCTGCGCGCGATTTGGCCAGAGGTCGAAGCCGGGAAGCTCGACGCCATCCAGTGCCTCTTGCGCATCGAGGAGCGCCGGAGCTGTTTGCTCGGTCTGGATGCTGTCTCGGCGCCAGTGGCGGGCGAGAACGGCCTGGGCTCTGGTCGCGCTGCAAAATCCAGCGAGGCTGGCATTGGCTGATCCCCGGATGAGCGCCAGGATGAGCGCCAGGATGAGCGGTGCCGATGACCGGTGCCTAAAGGGTCCCGGTTGCAGCGGATCGATCCGCGGATGTGCTTCCTGTTTGGAATGCTTGTGGCAGATTGATGCCGCCAGTAGCGTGCATTGATGCGTCTGGAGAAGATCAAGCTCGCCGGTTTTAAGTCCTTCGTCGATCCGACGACGGTCCCCTTCCCGAGCAATCGGGTCGGTGTGGTCGGGCCGAACGGCTGTGGCAAGTCGAATGTCATCGATGCGGTGCGCTGGGTCATGGGCGAAAGCTCGGCGAAGCTGCTGCGCGGACAGTCGATGGCGGATGTCATCTTCAATGGCAGCAGCTCGCGCAAGCCGGTTGGCTTGGCCCATATCGAGCTGGTGTTTGACAACAGCGACGGTCGCGCGGGCGGTGAGTTTGCCCGTTTCAACCAGATCGCGGTCAAACGCCAGGTCTCGCGCGATGGTCAGTCGAGCTACTTCCTCAACGGCGCCCGTTGCCGGCGGCGCGATATCCAAGACCTATTTCTCGGCACCGGACTCGGACCACGCAGCTACGCGATCGTCGAGCAGGGGATGATCTCGCGCTTTATCGAGGCCAAGCCAGATGAGCTGCGCCTGTTTATCGAGGAGGCGGCCGGGATCTCCAAGTACAAGGAGCGTCGGCGTGAGACCGAGAGCCGGATTCGGCATACACGCGAGAATCTTGATCGCGTCCAGGACCTGCGCGATGAGGTCGGCAAGCAGCTGCAGCACTTGGAGCGTCAGGCCGCCACCGCGGCCAAGTATCGGAAGCTGAAGGAGCAGGAGCGCAGGCTTGGCGATGAGCTCGCCGCGCTGCAGTGGCGTGAGCTCGATCAGGGACTCGAGCGTCAGGATCGGGTCATCGGCGAGACCGAGGTCCGCTTGGAGTCCGATCTGGCGTCACTGCGTCGACTCGAGGCCGAGATCGAAGCCCAACGGGTCCTGCATGCCGAGGTCTCAGACGCCTTCAATGCGGTGCAGGGGCGCTGGTACGCGGTTGGCTCCGAGATCGCGCGTCTGGAGCAGGCCTTGCAGTTCGCCAGTGAAACCCGGAAGCGTCAAGAGCGCGAGCTGGGCTCGGTGCGAGGCGAGCTCGACGAGGCGAGCGGCCAGCAGGAGCGCGATCAGACACGTCAGCGCGAGCTGTCTGCCGAGCTCGAGCGCGACCTCCCGTTGCTCGAGGAAGGACGCGAGCGCCTCGATGATCTTCGCGAGCGCCTGGCCGAGGCCGAAGCACAGCTCGAGACCTGGCAACAGGCCTGGGATGCCGTCCAGCTCGAGCTCGCGGCCCCGTCAGCTGAGGCTCAGCATGAGCGTTCCAGCCTCAATCATCTCGAGCTGCGTCTGGCGCAAGATCGTGAGCGCAGCGCGCGCATCGATGACGAATCGGCGCGTCTCGATACCAACGAGCTGGAGCAGCGCCTGACCGCGTTGGATGAGCGCTCCGAGGGCCTGGATGAGCGCCTGCACCTGGCCGCCGATGCCCAGGAGCGCGCTGCCGCCGCCTTGCGCGAGGCCGAATCCGAGCGCGGCGAGCTCGTCGGGCGCCTCGATGCCGCGCGCACCGAGCTGCAGACCACCCGCGGTCGGCTCGCGTCGCTCGAGGCATTGCAGGACGCGGCCTTGGAGAACCCGGATGAGGCAGTGACGGCCTGGGTTGACCGAAGCGATCTGACCCAGGCGCCGCGCCTTCTGGATCTGATCGAGGTGACCTCGGGCTGGGAGACCGCGGTCGAGGTGGTCTTGAATGCTGCGCTCGCCGCCTTCTGTGTCGAGGAGCTCGATGCGCTTGCGCGCTCGCTGCAGGAGGAGGCGGGGCTGTTGTTCGAGGGCGACGCTGCGCAGGTCGATTGGGTCGGAGCCACACCGGCCGGAAGCTCCGGGCTGGCTGCGCTGGTTCGTGGTCCATCGGTTTTGTCCCCGCTGTTGCAGGGCATCGAGGTCGCTGAGGGTCGCGATCAGGCGTTGGCACGGCGCGCAGAGCTGAGTGCCGGGCAGCGGATCGTAACCCCCGATGGCTTTCTGGTCGGACCAGGCTGGGCTCAGGCGCCGGGCCCTGGCGCGGGGGCTGGGGCCGATGTCGGCGGCAGCATCGCGCGTGCTGAAGAGATCAAGGCGCTCACGGTGGCTGCTGATGAGCTTGAGGATGTGATCGCAGGGATGACCGACGAGCAGGCGGCGATGTCGGCGCAGCGCGTCGAGCTTGAGCAGGCGCGCAACGACGCCCATGACGATGTCGCCCGCTTGAGCCGTGACCGGGCCGCGCTGGACGCCGAGCAGGGCGCGGCACGCGCGCGCCTGACGCATCTGCGCGAGCGTCGTGCCGCGTTGGCCGAGGAGCAGGCAGCGTTGAACGACGGCTGTGCCGAGATGGAGGAGGCGATGGAGCTTGGTCGCGAGCGCCTGCATGCGGCCCTTGAGCGCAGCGAGCAGCTTACCGAGCGCCGTGATGGACTTGCCGCTGAGCGTGAGCCGCGCCGTGCGGCGGTCACTGAGCTGCGTCGCGAAGAGGCGCAATTGCGCGACCAGGTGCAGCGCTTGGAGGTCGCGACCGAGACGCGGCGTGCCTCGCAGCTCGGACTGGTGGCGAGTCTCGAGCGCGTCAGTGAGCGGGTTGCCAGTCTCGAGGCCCGTCGTGACGAGCTGATCGAAACCCTGAGCGAGGCCGCGGAGCCGGCGCTTGAGCAACAAGAGCGCCTCGATGAGCAGCTCGAGCAACGCCTCCAGGTTGAGCAGGAGCTCGGTGACAAGCGTCAGCAGATGGAGGAGGCCGACGCCCAGATCCGCGCTGCCGAGCAACGTCGCCATGGGCTTGAGCAATCGATCAATGGCGTGCGACAAGAGCTCGATAGCGCCCGTTTGCAGCGACAGGAGCTCTTGGTGCGGCGGCAAACGGTCGAAGAGCAGCTGCGCGCGCGGGAGACCTCGCCGCAAGCCGTGCTTGGCTCCATGGACCCGGACCTCCTTGCAGGTGCCGACCTCGTCGAGCGTTGGTCAGGTGAGCTCGAGGCGGTGAAGACAGGCATTGGACGGCTCGGCAACATCAACCTGGCCGCGATCGATGAGTTTCAGGAGCAGTCTGAGCGGATGCGCTATCTCGAAGCCCAGCACGCCGATATCAGCACGGCGCTCGAGACGCTCGAGTCGGCCATCCGCAAGATCGATCGCGAGACCCGCAGCCGATTCAAGGAGACCTTCGAGCGCATCAATAGCGGTCTCCAGGAGCTCTTTCCGCGCGTCTTCGGCGGGGGCCATGCCTATTTAGAGCTGACGGGTGAGGATCTGCTCGACACCGGTGTCTCGATCATGGCGCGTCCACCGGGCAAGCGTAACGCCACGATCCACATGCTCTCCGGTGGTGAGAAGGCATTGACTGCGGTGGCACTGGTGTTCGCGATCTTCCAGCTCAATCCCGCCCCATTCTGTATGCTCGATGAGGTGGACGCACCGCTGGACGACGCCAATGTCGGGCGCTTCTGCGAGCTGGTCCGGTCGATGTCGGATCAGATCCAATTCATCTTCATCACCCACAATAAGGTGACGATGGAATTGGCCGACCAGCTCCTTGGGATCACGATGCACGAGCCGGGCTGCTCACGGCTGGTGTCTGTCGATGTGGATCAGGCCGCGCGCATGGTCGCGGCCTCTTAATAACGCGTATTGAGCAGTCGCAGAACCAGGGCGAAAGCGCTGATATACTCTTGTAATAATCTCCATCGGATATGAATCCCCATGGATGCTGGCACTCTGAGAGTCATCTTGATTGTCCTCGGCGCCTTCTTGCTCGGCGCCCTCTATCTATGGGAACGGCGACGCATCGAGAGTGAGGCCGAGCCCGAAGAGCGCCCAGATGAGCGCCGGCATGAGCGCCCAAATGAGCGGCCAAACGAGCGCCCAAATGAGCGGCCCGAGCGCGCTTGGCGTCGTGAGCCAAGCTTTGGCGCGCATTCCTCCGCCGATGCCGATGATGATGTCGGTTCTGCCGATGACGGCTCTGAGACCGACCAGCCTGCGCGCGCGAGTCATTACGCCGAGGTCGAGGGTGCACCTCATCTTGTCGATGCGCCCGCGACAGCAACGGACATCGCCTCGGATGAGGTCCTCAACGCGAGCGCTCGGGCGGCTGATCGCCAACAGGCCGAGCCGACTGAAGCCGTGGCGTCGAGGGGGCCGAGGGAGCGCCAGACATCCGGTTCATCCGACCACAAAGAGAGTCTGCTCGTGCAATTGTTCGTCGTTGCTCGCGGTGACCATTTTGATGGCTCCGAGGTGCAGGCGGTGGCTGAGCGGCAGCACCTGACCCCTGGGGAGATGGATATCTATCATCGTCGAAACCTCGACAGCAGCAGTCAGCGCGCGCTGTTCAGCATGGCGAATCTGATCAATCCCGGAACCTTTCCATTCGACGCGATGGATGACTTCACCACGCCTGGCGTCGCACTCTTCGCCCAGCTCGAGGGACTGCCGAGCGATCTGATGGTCTATGATGAGCTGGTGCAATCGGCCCGGTCGATGGCGGATGCGCTAGGCGGTGATCTGCTCTTGCCCGACCGTCGCCCGTTCGACATCGATGCCTGGGAGGGGCAGCGGATCGAGCTGCTGCGTTTGATCAATCAACGTGCGGAGGCCATGTGAGCCTCGGCAAGCCGTCGGCCAAGCCTCGAACTCAGCAATTGACCGGCGCCGGGCGAAGGCGCGGCTCGCGTTGATCGGAGAACGGATGATGACGCGACAGGAACTTGCCCATGACCGTGCCGACCTCTGATCAGGACCGAGCTGCGGCGCTGCGTCGCGAGCTGGATCATCACAATGTTCGCTACTACGTTCTCGATGATCCGGAGATCCCGGATGCCGAGTACGACCGTCTGCTGCGGGAGCTGCAAGCATTAGAGGCGCGCTACCCTGAGCTCGTCACTCCGGACTCGCCGACTCAGCGGGTCGGTGCTGCACCGCTTCAGAGCTTCGCCGAGGTTGAGCATCGGCTACCGATGTTGTCGCTGAGCAATGCGCTCGATGAGCAAGAGCTGCGCGAGTTCGATCGGCGGGTGCGGGAGGGGCTAGGACTTGGACTGGACGGGGATCAGGTGCGCTACTCAGCGGAGCCCAAGCTTGATGGGCTCGCGATCAGTCTACTGTACGCGGATGGGGTCTTGGTCCAGGCCGCGACGCGTGGCGATGGTTATCGCGGTGAGGACGTCACTGCCCAGGTCCGGACCATTCAATCCGTCCCCCTGCGGCTGCGCGCCTCCGACGGCAATCTGCAGTGGCCGGCGCTGCTCGAGGTACGCGGCGAGGTCTTCCTGACCTATGAGCGCTTCGCTGCCATCAATGCCCGGGCCCAGCGCGAAGGTGGCAAGGTCTTCGCCAATCCGCGGAATGCCGCTGCCGGCAGTCTCCGGCAGCTGGATTCGCGCGTGACCGCCTCCCGTGGGCTGAGCATGTTCTGCTACGGCTTGGGGGCGGTTGAAGGTGCGCCATGGTCCGATAGCCACAGCGACAGCCTGGCGCGCATTGCCGGTTGGGGGCTGCCGGTGTCGCCGGAGCAACGCCTGGTTGATGGGCTCGATGGCTGCATCGCCTATCATGCCGAAATGGCGGAGCGGCGTGAGCGGCTTGCCTACGCGATCGATGGCGTGGTGTTCAAGGTCGACCAGCGCGCCGATCAAGAGCGGCTTGGCTTCGTCTCGCGCGCGCCGCGCTGGGCGATTGCCTATAAGTTCCCGGCTCAGGAGGAGCTGACGACGGTCGAGGCGGTTGAGTTTCAGGTCGGTCGCACTGGGGCACTGACTCCCGTTGCGCGGTTGGCGCCGGTCAATGTTGCTGGCGTGATCGTCTCCAATGCCACGCTGCATAACATCGACGAGGTGCATCGAAAGGATGTTCGCGTTGGCGATACGGTCTATGTGCGCCGCGCCGGCGATGTTATTCCGGAGGTGGTGCGTGTGCTCCCCGAGCGTCGCCTCGCAGGCGCGGTGTCGGTGCAGTTGCCTAGGCACTGTCCCGTCTGCGGATCGGATGTGCTGCGCGCGGAGGGCGAGGCCGTCGCTCGCTGCACCGGTGGGCTGTTCTGCGCGGCCCAGCGCAAGGAGGCGATCAAGCACTTCGCCTCCAGGCGGGCGATGGATATCGAGGGTCTCGGCGATAAGCTGGTTGATCAGCTGGTCGAGCGAGGGCTGGTTAAGGACCCCGCGGATCTGTACTGCCTCAGCCAAGAGCAGCTAAGCGAGCTCGAGCGCATGGGGGAGCGATCTGCCGCCAATCTGCTCGCTGCCCTCGATAAGAGCCGTCACACGACCGGCAGACGGCATCAAAGGGGTCGGGCCCAAGACCGCGGAGGCGCTGTTGCGCGATCTCGCCCTGCATGCGGACCCAGATCCAACGCCGAGTGACGGTAAGAGCGAGACCGAGGCACTTGCGCAGTGGTTGGAAGCGCGCGCCATCCGTGGATTACAGCCTGAGGCCGTGAGGCAGATCGCCGAGCGTTTCGGGAACATCGATGCCTTGCGCGCGGCTGATGTTGCTGACCTGGCCGCGACCAAGGCGGGACCGATCGAGGGCATTGGTCCTGTGGTGGCGGCACATATTCAGGCCTTCTTCTCGCAGCCGCACAATCGCGAGGTCATCGACAAGCTGCGCGCCCCTGAGATCGGTGCGATCCGTTGGGAGCAGCCACCGCCCCCAACAACGGCCGAGACGTTAGCGAGCAGCAGTCCGGTGTTTGGCAAGACGGTGGTGATCACGGGCACCCTGAGCCAGCCCCGTGAGCAGATCAAGGCGCGGCTTGAGGCCTTGGGGGCAAAGGTGACCGGGAGTCTGTCCAAGAAGACTGATCTATTGATCGCTGGAGCTGATCCAGGCAGCAAGCTCAGGCGGGCCGAAGAGCTTGGCGTCGAGGTCTTAGAGGGCGATCGCTTGGCGAGACTGATTGAGGGTGCCTAACAACAAGAGGGTTCATGAGGCAATCCTCGCATCTTCCATCTGTGCGTGGTGCGATCCACCGGTAGCTCTGCCCTGACAGGTCTTAGGCGATTGCCGGAAGAGCTCGTACCGAATTGCGCAGGATTTTCGCTTGCCGCCGAGGAGCGTCGCCGGGAGCATAGCCGGGCTCTGTGGCCGGCGATGCGCCGCAGAAAGCGCGCGAAGAGACGAGCAAGGCGGTATCCGGGTTGACAGAAAGTGCCTTAGCGCTCGCCGCGAACCGATGGCGGTTCTCAGCCCGCTCGGTCGCTGCTGGATTTGGCCGCTTGCGTCCCGATCTCTGAGCAGCGGAAACAGCTAATCGAGTCAAGACGACTCTCTCTATCACGGGACTAACATCATGTCTGAATTGAGCAAAGAGCAGCAGATCCTGGTGGCGATGCGCAAGACGCTTGCCGCTGTCGTGAAGGATGTGACTCCGCCTCCCGGGATGAAGCATCCCCTGTCCGAGTCAACGATAGGGGATGTTCGCGCCTGCTTGTCGCTCATCGCGGCACGCGAGAAGGAGCTTGCAGACAGCGAAGGACGCGGTGGCGATCGTCCATACTATGCGGACCAGCCGCAATCGGCGCAGGTGGTGCCGATCGCCGGTATTCGACGCGGTGATAAATCCGGCGGCAACTCAGGTAGTCGTTAAAACGGCGCATCAACCGACGTCACGAGGAGGTGGAGATGACGTTGTATCGATTCGACCAGGGATCTGTGCCCGCGGCGCTCATCGGCGGCGTTGCAATGCTAGTGTGCGCGGCGAACACCCAGGCTTGGCAGGCCAGGGTCTCCGATATGACGGCATCGGTTCCAGAGTGGTCTTACAGTGGTGAGCGAGGGCCAAGTCACTGGGCCGAGATCAGCGCATCCTATTCCGGCTGCGGCTCTGGTCGGCTCCAGTCACCAGTGCCGATTGAGACGGCGGCAGCCCAGTTCCGCCCCTGCACTCCGCTTCGGTTCCGTTACCGCAGTAGCTCGCTGCATCTGGTGAACGACGGCACTGCGCTCAGACTCGGCTACGATCGCGGCAGCTATCTGGTAATCGATGGGCTAAGCTACGAGCTGGTCGAGCTACGCTTTCACGTCCCCGGAGAGCATGCGATCGACGGCCGGATCGCCGATGGCGAGATCGAGCTGATCCATGGCAATAATCGCGGCGACATCGCGATCCTGTCGGTGCCACTGGAGGCCGGCAACCGCGTCAACCAAACCCTGCGACGCATCCTCGACAAAGCGCCTTTGGCGGCCGGAAAGACCGCCTACGCACGCAATATTGGCGTCAACGCCGTGTTTCTGCTGCCAGCGCGACGCTCGTATTTCCGCTATGACGGTTCGATGACACGCCCACCTTGCCAGGAAGGCGTGCATCGCTATGTGATGGAGACACCGCTTGAGATCGCGGCCTCGGATCTGGCCCGGCTTGCTCAAATAACCAGCGCCAACGCGCGTCCGCTGCAGCCGCTTGGCGCACGCCGGGTCGAGCGGCTTTGCGCCAGCAGTGACGATTAGCGTTTTCGCTACCCGCCAGGTTATTGCTCGGCAGGTGCCTCGGTTGCCTCCTTGACCTTGACCACCTCCTCGTTGAGCTCGACGTCGGCATTGTTGCGCAGCTCGGTGAGCGCCTCGGCGACCGCGCGCTGGCGCAGCACGGCCTCGAGCTGTGGCTTAGCCTGCTCGAACGACGGTGGCTCGGCGGTGCGTGTCTCTTCGAGCTTGATGATGTGCCATCCAAACTGGGTCTGCACTGGCTGCTGCGAATAGGTGCCGGGCTCCATCTCGGCGACCGCATCGGCGAACGGCTTGACCATGCGCCGCGAATCGAACCAACCGAGATCGCCGCCCTTCTCTGCGGTTGGGCCGAGCGAATGCTCTTCGGCCAAGGTCTCAAAACCCTCGCCATTGGCCTTGTCCAGCTGCTCGATCAGGGACTGGGCCTTGTCTTTGTCATCGAGCAAGATGTGTCGCGCCTTGTACTCGGTCTGCTGCGACTGCTCGACAAATTGATCGTAGGCCTGTTTGAGCTCGGCCTCGGTCGGATTGGTTTCGGCGCCGATGCTCTGCAGTGCCGCCGCTGAGAGGACCATCATGCGCTGCAGCGCGAGTGCGGTTTGCACCTCAGGATTCTCGGTCAGCTTGCGCTTTTCGCCCTCCTGCGAGGCGACCACGATGTTCATGAACTCATTAAACGCCTGCTCCTGCAGCTGCGGACTGTTTTGCCCGTCGCGCTGCGCGAGCAGCTCGGCGAAGTAGGCGCGGAATAGATCGAGCTGATAGGGCTGTCCGTTGATCGTCGCGATGAGGGTGTCATCGGTCTCTTGGGCCTCCTGTGCGCAGGCGGGTGCGGTCATGGCGAGCGCGAGCAGCGAGGCAGTGATAACGCGGTGTTTCATCAAAATCTCCCAAAAATCTACCAGTTAAAACCTACCCATTTAAGGGGATCATGTCGTACGGGAGAGGCCTAACCTCTTCCGTACAGCGTCGTCCGGCTTGGCCGGGCGTGGATTGAAACATGACAGCTGTCCTTCTTGCTGTCTTGAGGTCCTGCTCAAGCGGGCAAGACCTGGATGAATGGCTTGACCTGAACCTCGGCATAGACACCGGCAAGTGCATAGGGGTCGGCGTCGGCCCAGGTCTGGGCTGCTTGCAGGCCGCTGAACTCAGCAACGACGAGGGAGCCGGTAAAGCCGGCCTCGCCGGGGTCCAGCGCGTCGATTGCCGGATGGGGTCCGGCAAGGATCAGCCGACCGGCATCTTGGAGCTCGCGCAGGCGCTGAAGATGGGCCGGGCGTGTTGAGCGGCGATGTGGCAGGCTATCAGCCCGGTCACGGCTGATGATGGCATAGAGCATCAGCGGATGTCTCCGGATGTCGCTGGTGATCGTGTTGGCGCCAGCTCAGAGCCCACTCTTTCGGGATGGCTCTCCACAGGCTCCGGCTCGTGGACATGACGCGCGAGATACAATGCCTGTCCGATGACGAACAGGATTGTCAGTCCCATCATACCGAAGAGCTTGAAGTTGACCCAAACCGCCTCGCTCTGATGCGCGGTCTCGCAGAGCCTGAGTTGTTGGCCAGTGAATTGCTCGGCACACCCAGTGAGGTCGACCTCGGTGATCCCGGTCGCGGCAATCAGCGTCTGCTCCGCGACATAGAAGCCGCTGCCGATGTAGACCACGAACAGGTTGGCCAGTCCCGAGACAAGGAAAAACGCGACCCAGGCCCAATTCAGTCGTCGCCAGATGAGCGCCGGTACACTGATGGCCTGCCCCATCATCTGCTCGACCAAAGGCCGCTTGCCGATCAGGCTAGCGCCGATAAAGGCGATCGCGAATAGCCAGTTGACGATGGTCGGCTTCCACATCACGAAGATCGGATCACGCAACAGCAGGGTGAGCCCGCCGAACACGGCGATCAACGCCAGGGTGATCAAGGGCATCTTCTCGAACCGGCCATGCCGCCAGCGCAGCCACGCGACCTGCGCCAGCGAGGCGATGATGGCGGTGATGGTCGCGACATAGATGCCATAGAGCTTGTAGGCGACGAAGAAGAGGATGATCGGAAAAAAATCGATGAGCAGCTTCATCCTAAGCGTCCAATGAGCATGGGCGGGTCGGGCGATGCGACAAGCGGCCGCGGCCAAAGACGCGGCATCCTAGCATCGTTGCCGTCCATCGTGGTCTGCTTGAGCGCTGGACGTCTGCTCGGGAGGGCGTCGTCTCAGGGGCTTGGCCCATCGATCGAACAGGCGTTCGGCCGCGGGTTTGGATCGCTGCGCGGTGGTTGCAGCGGATCGGGTAGAATGCCGGGATGATGAAGACGCCCGACCTGCATACCCACTCCACGGCCTCTGACGGAACCCTATCCCCGCAGGATCTGATCGCCCGCGCGGCTCAACAAGGCGTCGAGGTGATCGCGCTCACCGATCACGACACCCTTGCCGGGTTGGACGATGCCGCGGAGGCGGCTCAGACGCACGGCATCCATCTGGTGCCTGGCGTTGAGATCTCAGTGACCTGGGGTGGACGCACCGTTCACATCGTCGGGCTTGAGGTTGATCCTGCCTGCGCGGCGCTGCGCCGAGGCCTTGACGGCTTATTGGCCTACCGGGAAGAGCGTGCCGCCGAGATCGCGCGCCGGCTCGAGCGCGCTGGTTGGCCAGGGGCCCTAGAAGGGGCTCGAGCACAGGCCGAGGGCGAGCTGGTCGGCAGGACGCACTTCGCGCGGTTTCTCGTCCAACAAGGCGCGGCGAAGGATCTGCGTGCGGTGTTCAAGCACTTCCTGGTCAAAGGCAAGCCCGGCCACGTCGCGGGTTGCTGGACGACCTTGGACGAGGCCGTCGGTTGGATTCGTGCCGCAGGTGGGCAAGCGGTCATTGCCCATCCAGCCCGTTATGGATTGACACGCTCGAAGATGAAGCGGCTGATCGAGGATTTTCGGGCCTGTGGTGGACGCGGGATCGAGGTGGTTTCAGGCAGCCACAGCCGCGACGATTACTTCACCTTTGCGCGCTGGGCGCGAGAGCAAGGTCTGCTTGCCTCGGCCGGCTCTGATTATCACGGCCCCGAAAACCCCTGGATCGAGCTAGGGCGCCTGCCGGCGCTGCCCGAGGGTTGTCGCCCCATCTGGGAGCAGCCCGGTCTCGCGGGTCTTGGGCCGGCCTGGTTTGCTGACGCCTCTCAAGGGGCGGTGGTGAATCGGCCAACGGCCTAGGCTGGTCGAATCGCGTAACCCTCAACAACGAGCGCCAGATCCTCGTCCATGGCAACCGCGCCACAATTTCTCGAGATCCATCCGCAAGATCCGCAGCCGCGACTCATCCGCCAGGCTGCAGCGGTGTTTGCGTCTGGTGGCGTCGTCGTCTATCCGACGGATTCCTCCTACGCGCTGGGCTGTCAGCTCGGCGACAAGGCGGCGCTCGATCGCATTCGGATGATCCGCCGCGTGGATGACAAACACCATTTCACGCTGGTCTGTCGTGATCTGTCAGAGATCGCAGCCTATGCGCGCCTCGACAACCAGGCCTATCGCCAGCTCAAGTCGT
>NZ_JBUDPI010000049.1:0-15782 GCF_054919635.1 Halochromatium sp.
GGGACGCGCCGAAGGCGTGGTCAGCGCCAGGGCCAGCAACTGCGCCCGTGCCAGCGCCGGGGTCAGCAACAGGATCAATCCGCCAGCGGCACCGCTAGGCAAGGAGGCAAGTGCAGCGAACTTGACCAGCAGGATCAGCACCAATGCCACCACGCCCATCGAGCCGGTCAGCGGGTCTTTGAGTATCCTCAGCGTGCGCTCGCGGCTGCCGATGCCACCCACCCAGGCATCGGCACAGTCAGCGAGCCCATCCAGAGGCAAACCGCCGGTACTCCAGACCCAGAACGCAAGCATCAGTGCGCCGCTCGCCAGCGTCGGTACCTGACCAGGCAAGCTGCCCGTCCCGAGCCAAAGCAGCCACAGTCCTGCGCCAAGAGACAGACCGACCAGTGGGTAACAGAGCGCGGACCACCCCAGCAGCTCGGGACTCGACTCGATGGGGCTTGCAGCGGTGGCAGCCGGTAGCGGTAGTCGCGTCAGGAAGCGGAAGGCGACCAGGCAGGCGCGAGCGCGATCCCGAACAGGCCTCACCCGGTTCCCTCCACGGTGATCTGCAGGGCCCACGCAAACGATGAGATCAGCAGCCTGGGACGAATCGATACCAGGACGTTCAAAGGGACATCGCCCATCAGCGCATACCGGCGCGGGCACCGGCGTTGGACACTTGGATACTTGGCACTAGGCTCGCTCAGAACGCCAGCGCTGGATGCCGGTCACCGCAGCGACAGCCGCCGCGCCGGCGAGGACACCAACCAGACCATTAACGAGCATCGGCGTTAGCGCACCGAGCATGCCACCAAACCCTTCGGCGAGATGCTCAAGCCCGTGATGCAAGGCGGGGATGCCGTGCACCAGGATACCGCCACCGACCAGGAACATCGCGATCATCCCCAGCACCGACAGGGTCTTCATCAGATAGGGCGCGACGAACAGGATCGCACGACCCAGTGCGCGCTTGGCCCGATCCGCCGGTGTATCACCCTCGGTCTCAGTCAATGCCATGCCGGCATCATCGAGCTTGACGATGCCAGCAACCAAGCCATAGACGCCCACCGTCATCAGCAGCGCGATCCCTGACAACACCAGCACTCGAGTGAGCAGCGGTGCGCCAGCGACCGTCCCAAGCGTAATCGCAACGATCTCGGCCGAGAGGATGAAATCGGTTCGGATCGCGCCCTTGATCTTGTCCTTCTCCAGTGACTTCAGATCCACCTCAGGATCGGCCAGGGCCTTTGCGATCTCGTCCTTGTGGGTCTGCTCGGCCTCCTCGTTGTGGAGATACTTGTGCGCGAGCTTCTCAAACCCCTCATAGCAGAGGAACAGGCCACCTGCCATCAGTAGCGGCGTGATTGCCCAAGGTGCGATCGCGCTGATCAGCAGCGCTGCCGGCACTAGGATCAGCTTATTGACGAGCGAGCCTTTGAACACCGCCCAGACCACCGGCAGCTCGCGCTCGGCGCGCACACCGGTGACCTGTTGGGCATTGAGTGCCAGATCATCGCCAAGCACGCCGGCGGTCTTGCGCGCGGCCACCTTGGCGAGGATCGAGACATCGTCGAGGACGGTGGCGACGTCATCGATCAGGGCAAGTAGGCTGGTAGCGATCTCGAGACTCCTTAGAAGCTAGAGAGCAAGCGATCAGCGATCGTCGATTCGACCCAGAACGGTACCAGCAACCAACCCAGGCAAACAAGCGCCACAGGCGAAGCCACTGAAGTGCCGCTGCTTCTAGAGCTGTGCTTGGCGCTGAAATTGGAGCTGCACTTGGAGCTCCTCAGGGCTCTCGATCGGCGCCTCGCAGGCTGTGCCGCGACAACGGTAGGCGCGCACCCGCTCGCCCGGCTGCATTGCCGCCAAGGCCGGCGGTAGCTCGGTGATCTCAGCCGGGATCGCCAGCGTCAGCCGACGCGGCACGTAGTCAGATTGCGCCATCTGCCGCCATCGCTCGAGCTCGGTCTCTCTGCCCTTGCTAGCAGGCCGCACTTCGGACGCAGCCCCAAGCGTGCCGCCACGGATCACGATGATCTCGGGCGGACTCAGCTGCTCATCGAGTGCCATCAGCAAGGTCCCATGCGCGTAGGGCAGACGCCGGATCGCCTCCGCAGCGGCACCGAGCGTGCGCGCGGCGGCATCGAGATACCTCGGCTCTGCGAGCAGATGGCCGAGCCGCTGCAGGCCGAGTGCGGCGATGCCATTGCCGGACGGCGTCGACTCATCTGCCATCGGTCTCGGCCGTTGCAGCAGCGCCTCGTGGTCGGCACTGGTGAAGTAGAAGCCGCCGTTGGCTTCATCCTCGAACTGAGTCAAGAGAACCTCGGCCAGCGCCTGCGCCCAGTCGAGATCCGCGGGCTGGAACCGCGTTTGCAAGCGCTCGAGCAGCGCATCGAGAAGGAAGGCGTAATCGTCCAGGTAGGCGTTCAGATGCGCCTTGCCGTCCTTATAGGTTGCGAGCAGCCGTCCGTCTTGCCAGAGCCGATCGCGGATGAAGCCGAGCGCGCGATCGGCCGAATCCAGGTAGGCCTCTCGTCCAAGCAGACGGCCGGCACGCAGCATGCCCTTGATCATCAGCGCGTTCCAGGAGGTCAGCACCTTCTCGTCGCGCCCCGGACGGACGCGCTCGGCGCGCGCGGCGAGCAGCTTCCCCTTGGCGCTGGCCAGCAATGCTGCCGCGGCTTCGGGATCAAGTCCCTGCTTGGCCGCAACCTCGGTCAAGCGCTCGTGGCCATGCAGATGCCAGCGGCCCTCAAAGTTCGGCGCCCGGTCCAGTCCGAAGAGCGGGCTGATCAGGGTCAGCTCGTCGGTGCTCAGCCGCGACTCGACCTCCTCGCGATCCCAGACATAGAAACGCCCCTCCTCGCCCTCGCTGTCGGCATCCAGCGCCGAGAAGTAGCCACCCTCCTCCGACTGCATCTCGGCGATGACCCAATCGGCGGTGCTGATCGCCGCATCGCGAAAGATCGCGTCGCCGCTGAGCTGCCAGGCATCGCAGCAGAGCGTGAGCAGCGGGCCATTGTCGTAGAGCATCTTCTCGAAGTGCGGGATCATCCATTGATCGTCGACCGAGTAGCGGCAAAAGCCACCGCCAAGCTGGTCGTTGACGCCGCCAAGCACCATCCGCTCCAGCGTGAACAGGGCCATCTCGCGCGCCTGCTGATCCGGGCTACCCGCGGCAGCCGTCGCCGCATAATGCCGCAGCAATAGCTCCAGGTTGGTCGGATGCGGGAACTTGGGGGCGCGGCCAAAGCCACCGTTGATCCTGTCGAAGCTGCCGGCCAGCTGCCGCCGCGCCTGATCGATCGGTGTCAGATCCGAGAGTGGCTCGCCGCCCGCTCCATCGAGCTGTGACAGGGCCTCGCGCAACGAGGCATTCTGCTCGCTGATCGCCTCGCGCTGGTCACGATAGGCGCGCTCGACGCCGATCAACAGTTCCTGGAACGACGGCAGTCCGTGCCGACGCTCCTTCGGAAAGTAGGTGCCGGCGAAGAACGGCGCGAGGTCATCGGGGGTCAAAAACACCGTCAGCGGCCAGCCGCCGGTACGCTGCGCCAACAGCTGATGTGCTGTCTGGTAGATCTTGTCGAGGTCGGGCCGCTCCTCGCGATCGACCTTGATGTTGACGAAGAGCCGGTTCATCAGCTTGGCGGTGGTCTCATCCTCGAACGACTCATGCGCCATCACATGGCACCAGTGACAGGCCGAGTAACCGATCGAGAGCAGGATCGGTTTGTCCTCGGCGCGTGCCAGCGCCAGTGCCTCCTCGCACCAGGGCCACCAGGCAACCGGATTCTCCGCATGTTGCTGCAGATAGGGGCTGGTGGTCTCGGCGAGTCGGTTGCGCCCAGCGCCGCGCGCTTGGTTAGGGCTTGGGACGGTATCAGGCATCAGGGGCCTCGCTCAGTCGTCGGTGCAGAGGACCTCTGACAGTGGCCTCGGTGGGCCCTGATATCTAGCCGGTTGTCGACGACGAGGGCCGAATCAACCAACGCTGATTGATGGCCCCTTCAGCACCAAGGGAAGCCCAGCAACCGTCAGCACCACCTGCTGAGCCTGCGCAGCGATGCGCTGATGCAAGCTGCCGGCGAGGTCGCCATAGCGCCGCGCCAGATCGTTGACCGGAATCACGCCCATGTTGACCTCGTTACCGACGAAGATGACCTGGCCCGGCAGTCGCGGAAGCAGCGCGTCCAAGGCCGCTAGCTCGGCCTCCAAGCGCCCAGGGTCCTCGGCCCAGAGCAGGTTGGCGAGCCAGAGCGTCAGACATTCCACAAGCACACAGTGCCCCGCCGTGCAGCTGGACGCCAAGGCCGCTGGCAGCGCCAGGGGCTCTTCAATCAATGCCCAGTCAGCGGGGCGGTGCTGACGATGAGCGGCAATCCGAGCGCGCATCTCGTCGTCACTTGCGGTGGCCGTGGCCAGATAGGTCACCGGCAGTCTGGACTCGCGTGCCAGCCGCTCGGCCAAACGGCTCTTGCCAGAGCGCACCCCGCCGAGTACCAGGCTGCAGCGGCCCTGCCGCAATGAGAGATTCGACTCCAAGATACTCATCAGTCGGCTCCTATTGGCCTGAGGTCAGTGAGCAACTGGCATCAAGGCTGATAGAGCAGCGTCAGCAGGAGGGTGCGACCGGGCTGATTGTAGTAGGCAACGGTCTCGTACTGCTCATCGAACAGGTTCTCAACCCTGGCCTGCAACCGTAACGAGTCAGTAAACGCATAATCGGCGCGCAGGTCGATCAAGCTGAAGCCATCGAGCCGGATGCGATTGGCTGCGTCATCGAAGCGGCGCCCGGAGACGAACAGGGTGCCGCCGACGCCGATGCGACCGAACTGGCGATCGGCATCGAGTCGGAAGGTCTGCTCCGGGCGTCGCGGCAGTAGGTTGTCGTGGCTCTGACCCTGAGACTCGTTGCGCGGGTCGAGCAGGGTCAGGTTCGCATCCATGATCCAGCCACCCAGCTCGGCGGTGGTCCAGAGCTCAAGCCCGCGAATACGGGAGCGATTAACGTTCTCGGGCAGGTACAGATTGGGGGCGACCTGGGTGATGGAGATCAGGTCGTCGATCTCGGTCTGGTAGAGGTTGGCGGCCCATCGCCCCCACGGATGCGCCCCTGAGAGACCAAGCTCGGCGCTCCAGGATTCCTCGGGCTCAAGGTCAGGATTGCCGAAGCCAGGGAAATACAGCTCATTGAAGGTCGGCGCCTTGAATGCCGTCCCATAGCTCGCGCTAAGCCGCAGCCCGTTGTCGAAGGTGTAGCCCAGCGCGGCATTGCCAGTGCCATGCCCTCCGAACTGGGAATCGTCGTCCTGGCGCAGACTCAGCTGCAGGTCAGCCGCACCGAGACGACCCAGGTACTGACCGTAATAACCTGTGTTATCGCGTGAATCCTCGGCCAAGGTCGGCTTGGTCGTCACCTCATCGCGCCGATAATCGATGCCCAGCGTCAACTGCTGGCTCGCCCCGAGCAGGATATCGTTCTGCCAACCGAGACTGTCGCGCCGCGTATCGAATCGGTTCAGGAACAGATCATCAAAGAACACCCGCGACTTGTCCCAGCTGCGCCCGACCTCGACCAGACTGGTCCAGGCATCGATTGGTTGCACCCTCGCCTGCAGCTGCGCGACCTGCAGGATGGTCTTGTTGCGATTGCCAGCGAAGGCGCTGCCATCGAACTCCACATCACCCTCGGAGCGCAGGAAATCTGCCTCGACGGCCAAGCGATCCGAGAACCGCCAACCGCCGCTGAGCGCCCCGTTCTTATTGGTATACCCATCGTCATCCGGCTCATCGACGAAGCAGCCGCCGACAAAGGGCTCGCCGTTGCAGGCATTGAACCCGGCGGTCTGCTCAAAGCCGAGATTGGCGTCGAGCCAGCCGCGCTCGTTGCCGACCGACAACCCGCCGCTCGTACGAATCGTATTGTAAGAGCCGGCGCCCAGGCTCAGGCGTGGCGTCAGCGGCCCAGCGCGGCCACGCCGGGTGAAGATCTGGATCACACCACCGATGGCCTCGGAGCCATAGAGGCTTGAGCGCGGACCACGCACCACCTCGACACGCTCGATCTGATCGGTCGGGATGTTCTGCCAGGGGGTCGAGCCCAAGGTCGCAGAACCAACCTTGATGCCATCGATCAGCACCAGCGTGTGATCGGACTCGGTGCCGCGCAGGAAGATCGAGGTCGGCTGCCCAAGCCCGCCGCTGCTTGAGGTCGCAACACCGGGCAGTCCGCGCAGGATATCGATCATGGTCTTCGACTGGCGTCGGTCGATCTCAGCACGATCGATCACGGTGACCGAGGCTAGGGTCTCGTCGGCGGTCTGGGCGGTCCGGGTTGCGGTGACCACGATCGGCTCCAGGTTGGTCACGTCTTCGACCTGGGCATAGAGCGGAGCGGTCCATGACAGGGTCATGAGCAGAGCCATGGCGCAGGGCAGCAACGGCCGCCGCGCCAAATCGGCAGTGGAGTGAATCATCGAAGGTCCTCTGTGGTCTCACCACCCGTGAGACGCGTTGGGCGTAATAGGCCCGCTCGAGGACAAAACTGCTCCGCCCTCCGCGGCACCCGCGTGTCGCAGAAGGCCGGTCTCCGGGCTCACGAGCTGGCATCGACCTGCGTCGACACCGAGGGGCGCCACCTTCCCATGGCCTCGTCGGCCACAGTGGCATCTGGCGCCTCTCAAACTCGCCTACCGTTGCGGGGGCAGCGCCGGCTTCGCGGAGACACTGGTGTATCCGCCGACCGGCTTCCCGTTTCACCTCAGCATATGAGGCACCTACTGCATGGCCGATCCACACTAGGATCAGGCCGCCCCAGGGTCAACGAAAAACCGCTTAGCGAATGACGTAAATCAGACCCTTGCAGTCCATTTGATCGCATTAGGCATTACTCTTGATGTCAGATACCATTCTCGCCGATCACGTTTTCGATCCCTGCACGACACAAGAGCCCGTCATGCTCGACCAAGAACAACCAGCCAATCCCCAACCTACCGCCAAGCCGAGCAATGGAGCACAACTGCCCTATGTGATCGCAGTCGGTGCCTCCGCAGGGGGTCTCGATGCGCTTGAGCGGTTCTTCCAGTCGTTGCCGGATCAGACCGGAGCAGCGTTCATCGTGATTCAGCACCTGTCGCCGGATCACAAGAGCATGATGGGCAATCTGCTCAGTCGCTACACCTCGATCCCGGTGATCACGGTCGAGGACGGGATGCCGATCGAGCCAAATCGTATCTATCTAATCCCGCCGGCGAGCATGATGAGCGTCTCCGGCAATGAGCTGCATCTGCGGCCCAAGAGTCCGCGCGGCCTCGCCCTGCCGATCGACCTCTTCTTCAGCTCGGTTGCCCGCTCCCATGGGAACCGTGCGATTGGTGTGGTGCTCTCGGGCACGGGCTCGGATGGCACCCGCGGCGCCGTCGCGATCAACGACGCCGGCGGCCTCTTGCTCGCCCAAGACCCCGAATCGGCCAAGTTCGACGGCATGCCGCGCAGCGTCATCGCAACCGGCCTGGTTGATGCCATCCTGCCACCCGAGGAGCTCGGGCCGCGCATCCTAGACCATATCAGCCATGCCCCGATGGCACGCAGCCCGCGGCGAAACGCGGCAGCCAACTATGATCGTGAGAGCGCGCTCGAAGAGGCGCTGCATCTGCTCCATCACCAGGGCGGCATCAACTTCCGCGACTACAAGCCGGCAACCGTCATGCGCCGCATCGAGCGGCGCATGCAGGTTCGGCATGTGCCGGATCTCGAAAGCTATGTCCGGCTACTCGACGGCGATACCACAGAGCTCCACGCGCTGCGCCGAGAGATGCTGATCCCGGTGACCAATTTCTTCCGTGATCCCGAGACATTCGAGACCCTCGCCGAGAAGGTTATCCTGCCCATCGTCAAGGAGCACAGCGAGAACCAGCCGATTCGCGTTTGGGTGCCGGGTGTCTCGACCGGTGAAGAGGCCTATTCGATTGCGATCCTGTTCTCGGAGGCCTTCGACAAGTGCCGCCGCTGGCCGGATTTCAAGCTGTTCGCAACCGACGTCGAGCAGCACAACGTCGATACTGGCAGCGCCGGCATGTTCTCGGAGTCGATCGCCGCCGAGGTCTCGCCGGAGCGTCTCGAGCGCTTCTTCTATCGGCGCGGCAGCCATTTCGTGGTCAAGAACGACATCCGTCACAACATCGTCTTCGCCAAGCACAACCTGCTCGAAGACCCGCCGTTCACGCGCATGGACCTGGTCTCCTGCCGCAATCTCTTGATCTATTTCCGCAACGACGCCCAAGAGCGGGTCTTGCGGCGCCTACAGTATGCGCTTGCCCCGGGCGGCTACCTGTTCCTCGGATCAAGCGAGACGGTCTCTAGCGTCCAGCAAGACTTCAGCGCGGTCAGCTCGAAGCACAAGCTGTACCGTATCTTGCGTCACGGCACACCACCGCTTGAGCCGAATTCGCCGGTCAGCGCGCTGCGCGCCCCCGGCAGCCGCCCCGGCAGCAAGCGACTGCGGGTGCACAGCGACGCAGCCGCCATCGACGCTGGACAGTCGGTGCTCCTGCGTGGCTATGCGCCGGTTAGCCTGCTGCTGAACACCCAGCAGGAGCTGATGCATGTGTTTGGCGATGTCTCTCGCTATCTGAGCATCGGCGAGGGCAGCGCGACCCTCGACATCAGCAAGCTGCTACCTGCCTCGATCGCACCGGTTGCGCAAGCGCTCCTGCATAAGGTCGCGGTCAGCAAGGAGCCAATGCGCTCTGACATCCTGAGCGTCAAGCTCAGCAATCAGGAGACCGAACGGCTGCGCGTCGTGGTCCGGCCAGTGCCTCTGGACGGCGCCGATTTTTACCTGATGCTGTCGTTCGAGCCCGAGCCCATGCTGCAAAGCCCGTCCGGCGACGAGGCGGTTCAGACCATGGACATGACCGCGGAATCGGCCGACCGGCTCGAGACCCTCGAGCGCGAGCTCTCGGTGACCCGCGAGAGCCTGCAGGCCACCATCGAGGAGCTGGAGACCGCGAACGAAGAGCTGCAGGCCACTAATGAAGAGCTGATGGCCTCGAACGAAGAGTTACAGAGCTCGAACGAGGAGCTGCAGTCGGTCAACGAAGAGCTCTACACGGTCAACTCAGAGAACCAAGAGAAGATCGAGATCCTCAATCGGCTCAACGCCGACCTGGACTCGATGGCCCAGGCCGCAGCGATCGCGACGGTCTTCGTCGATCACGACCTAAAGCTCACCCGCTTCACGCCCGAAGCGACCAAACTGTTCAAGATCCGCGAGGCCGATCTCGGACGCCAGATCGATGACTTCACCAACCTGCTCGACTACCCGGACTTCTTCGCCGAGCTGAAGAAGACGATCCACGACGGCGACATGCTGCAGCGCGAGGTGCCGGCCTCCAACAATCGGGTGTACCTCGCCCGGGTACTGCCCTACTCGGTCCGCCCCGGGGTGCCGCGCGGCGCCGTCGCGACCTTCATTGACGTGACCACATTGCGTGATATCGAGCGCATGCAATCGGTACTGGACTCGCTCCCGGAGCATGTCGCCGTGCTCGACAACAGCGGGCGCATTACCATGATCAACCGGGCATGGCGTGAGTTTGCCTGCAACAATGGCGATCCCGAGCTGACCAACAGTGGCCCAGGCAGCAGCTACCTCGAGGCCTGTCAGTACGATGCAAACGTGACCGATGCCGACTATGCGAAGGCAGCCGCTGATGGCATCCGGGAGCTGCTCAACGGCAAGCGCTCCCATCTCGCGCTCGAGTATCCTTGTCATTCACCCGAGGTCAATCGCTGGTTCCTGATGCATGCGGCACCCATCCAGCACCCCTCAGGCGGCGTGGTGGTCAGCCATATCGACATCAGCGCTTGGAATCGAGAGCGCGATTGCAGCAACAAGCAAGCCTAGGATCAGTGTCTGCTGGAGGCGTTGGCCGGGAGGCCAAGCCGCCAGGCCACAGACAACGCGTGAGTGACTATGCACGAGCCCCAGGAACCACCTTCAGACTTGGCAGAGACGGTGGACGCGGTCGACCCAAGCGCGAAGCTCACGGACCTTCGCGAGCGCGCGCTCGATGCGCTGCGCAAGGGCCGGTTCGATCTCGCTGAGGACCTGATTGCGAGCGGCGATTTCAGTCTCGAGGCGCTGATCCAGAATGTCCGCATCTATCAGGCCGAGCTCGAGATCCAGAACGAGGAGCTGGTCCGCAGTCAGGAAGGCACGCGAGAGGCCCTCGAGCGCTTTACCGCCTTGTTTCAGAGCGCGCCAGTGGCTGCGCTCGTGGTCAACCGCCATGGTCTGGTCATTTCGGCCAATCCGGCCGCCAGCCGGCTGTTCGAGCTCCGCGACCTGCGCGCGCATCATCATTTCCTGCTGCGCCTGGTCAGTGAGCGCGACCGCAATCCGTTTCTGTCGGGCATGCGCCTGCTCACCAGCGGTGAAGCGCAAGAGGTCGCGCGGCCAGAATTGCACTTCGAGACCACTGACGGCCACGCCTTCATCGGCGATCTGCACGGCGCTCGGCTCCCATCAACCCCCGGTGGTGAGCCTCAGATCCTTTGCGTCGTGGTCGACCGAACCGCCGTCGTTCAGCAACAACGAGAGCTGCGCCAGGCCTATGACCGCCTGGCCAGCAGCCAAGAGGCCTACCACGTCCTATCCGAGTACAGCCTGGATTGGGACTACTGGATCGACCCGGACGGGCGTTTCGTCCATATCTCGCCGAGCTGCCGCCAGATCACAGGCTATAGCGCGAGCGCCTTCCTCAATGACCCGAGCCTGGTCAGCCAGCTGTTGCATCCCGACGATCGCCAGCGCTGGCATGACCACCTAGCCGGCATCGACCATGAGGCCGACGACGCCGAGGTCCTGTTATTGCGCATCCAGCATCGCGACGGCGGCTGGCGTTGGATCGAGCACGAATGCCGCTCGGTCACGGCCGATGACGGGCGTTATCTCGGCCGCCGTGGTGTCAATCGCGATGTCACCAGTCGGCACAAGATGGAGGAGTCGATTCGCGAGCTGCGCAACCTGCTCGTCGATGCCGAGCGCATCGCCAAGGCCGGCGCCTGGTCGTGGACGCTCGGCGATGAGCACATCGAGGTGTCACCAGGCTGGCAGCGCATTCACGGGGCTAGCAGATCTGCCTATACCTGTGCCGAGCTCAGCGGCAAGTTCGCCCATCCGGAGGATCGCGAGCGGATTGACAGCGCCTTTCAGAAGGCGCTGACCCATGGCTGAGGCTATCAGATCGAGCATCGCATCCAACGCGCTGACGACGGCTGCACACGCTGGGTGCGCACCCAAGCCGAGCCGGTCAAGGATGAGGACGGCGCCATTGCGGCCATCCGTGGTACCAGTGCCGATATCACCGATGAGATCGAGGCCAAATATCGACTCCAGGAGAGCGAGAAGCGCTTTCGGGCACTGTTTGAATCGGCCGCCGAAGGGATGCTGGTGATGCAAGCGGGCGCCTTCACCGAGATCAACCAGGCCGCGCTGCGCATGCTCGGCTACGATGACCCCGCCACTGTGCTCGGTCGGCAGCCGCATCAGATCTCACCGCCCACGCAGCCTAACGGTGAAGACTCGGCGATCTTGGCCGAGCGCCTCATTGGACGCGCTGAGGGCAAGACACAACGTTTCGAATGGCTGCACCAGCAGGCCGATGGCTCGCCACTTCCGGTCGAGGTAACCCTAGTACCGGTTCAGCTCGATGGCAGTTATGCCTATTTCGTGCATTGGCACGATCGCACCGAAGAGGCTAAGGCGCGCCAGCGCGAGCGTCAGGCCTCGACCGTGTTCGAGAACTCTAGTGAGGCGATTATGGTGACCGATGCCGAGCAGCGATTGCTCGCGGTCAATCGCGCCTTCAGCGAGGCATCGGGGTACCAAGAGGCCGAGGTCGTCGGTCGCCGGCCCGACATGCTCAGCTCGGGGCATCATGACGCGTCGTTTTTCAAGAGCATGTGGCTCGCCCTCGAGCGCACGGGCTCTTGGCGCGGCGAGATCTGGAATCGACGCAAGAACGGTGAGATCTATCCGGCGCGGATGACCATCACCAGCGTCAAGGACGATCATGGCAAGCTCACGAACTACATCGGTATCTTCAACGATATCAGTGATGTGAAACGCTCCGAGGAAGAGCTTTACCGACTTGCGCATAGCGACGCCTTGACTGGACTACCCAATCGCACCCTATTCCGCGCGCGGATGGAGCAATCGCTGCAACGCGCGAAGCGCGACCGTCGCATGCTCGCCCTGCTCTTCATCGATCTGGATCTGTTCAAGAACGTCAACGACAGCCTGGGCCATTCGGTCGGCGACGAGCTGCTCATGGATGTCGCCAAGGCCATCCAGGCCGAGGTCCGCGAGGCCGATACCCTAGCTCGTCTTGGCGGCGATGAGTTCGTGATCCTGATGGATGCCATCGACAATCCATCCACCATCGCCCACCTCGCCCAACGTCTCTGCAACAAGATCGCACAGCCCTTCCATGTCGCCGAGCGCGAGCTGCGGGTCACCGCCAGCATCGGCGTCAGCCTGTTCCCCGCCGATGGCGAGAACATGGATAGCCTGCTCAGCAACGCCGACATGGCCATGTACCGCGCCAAGGATCAGGGCCGCAACACCTATCGGTTCTTCGAGGCCGAGATGACCGAGCGCGCCATGCAGCGTCTGCATCTCGAGACAGCACTGCGTGGGGCGCTGACGCGCGGCGAGCTGAGCCTGGTCTACCAGCCGCAGGTCGAGCTCGACGACGGTCGCATCCATGGTGCCGAGGCGTTGCTGCGCTGGACCCACCCGGAGCTCGGTGCCGTCTCCCCGTTCGACTTCATCCCCATCGCCGAAGAGATCGGACTCATCAGCGAGATCGGTCAATGGGTGCTGGAGCAGGCCTGCCGGCAGCTCGCTGCCTGGGATAATGAAGGGTTTCGGGTGCCTCGCCTGGCCGTCAACATCTCGGTACAGCAGGTCGAGCGCGTCGACCTGGTGGATGAGATCAAGGCCATCTTTGAACGCATCGATGTGGCTCCCGAGCGTGTCGAGCTCGAGGTGACCGAATCGATGCTGATGCGCAATGTCGAGCGGGTCGTCGCCAATCTCGCCGCGCTGCGCGATCTCGGCGTCACCCTGGCCGTTGATGATTTCGGCTCCGGCTTCTCGTCGCTTGGCTATCTGAAGAAGCTGCCGATCAGCCGACTCAAGATCGATAAGAGCTTCATCATCGATAAGAGCTTCATCGAAGGCGTAACCGTCGACGATAACGACGATGCCATTGCTCGCGCCATCATCGCGCTCGGCCGCGCCATGGGGCTGCAGGTCATCGCCGAAGGCGTCGAAACCAGCGTGCAGGCCCGCTTTCTCCAGCGCGAGGGCTGCAACCAGGCCCAGGGCTACTGCTTCGGTCGCCCGATGAGCCCCGAGGCGCTGCGCCAGCTACCTGCCAGCTTTGGATCATCCTAGAACCAGCAGTTGACTGCTAAGCCGGTATTCAAGCCGCTGCTCTTCGGCAACCTGATCGTCGCTTTGGAGGCCGCTCTTCGATCCCCGATGGCCCGGTGCTCAAGATGGGAGTCTTAGTCTGGGAGTCTCAGGATGGGCTCCGGGCAAGCTGCCGACAGAGCTGAACCCGAGCGCGATCAAGGGTCTCTGTCGAGCGTGCGAGTCGCGACCTAAGCTCGCGATTGGCCGCGATTTGACCCTCGTGGGCGTCCCTGAGCTGATGCAGCTCGGCCGTTACCTGTTGGTTATCCTCCCTTAGGGCTTGCGCTCGTGACCTTGCCGCGTCGGCCTCTGCCTGCTGCGCCTTCTCGAGCTCGGCCTTCGCTGCTTGCTCTTCCGCCAGCTCTTGCTGCGCCCGCCCAAGCTGCCTGCGGGCCTCCGCAACCGCCTGCTCAAGCTCGCTCAGCCGCGCTCGCTCATCGGCCAGCGCGGCTTGCGACGCGTCTCGCTCCGCCGCCATCGCCGCATGCGCGGCCTCGAGCTGATCAGCATGCTCTTCGAGCTCGGCGACGCGTCGCGTCAGTCGCTCGCGCAGCTCCGCATGCGCCGTGCGCTCCTGTTTGAGGTCCGCTTCGGTCTCGCGCAGACGCTGCTCCAAGCTGGCGGCTAACTGACTGCTCTGGTCAAGCTCCGAGCGCCACTGTGGTGCACGCAACCCTTGCTGCAGCCGGATCAGGAGCTGCTCGATGCCCTCGACCGTCACCGGCTGCAGGTTGCGGCGAAACAGCGGCTCACCAGCGGGCAGCCAGGCGGTCGCCTCCAGGTCCTCGAACAGGTCCCAGTAATGCGGCAAAGACCATTCAAAGAGCTTAGCCAGACCATGACCAACGGGATCATCAACCGACTGATACGGCCCGGACACGCGCCCGGCTACAGCGCTCGCTGCATCCCGAGATGCGTCCCCAGATATGCCACCAGATATGCCACCAGATATGCCACCAGATATGCCCGGTCCCTGTGCTGCGCGATCCGTCCGTTCGGTCAAGCCAAGACGCGCCAAGATCTCTGCCCCGCTGACGCGATCGGCATTGACCAGCAGCATCCGCTCACCCAGGGTTCTGCGCAGCGCCAGCGCTGCGCGCTGCTGTCGATACCAGGACACCAGGCCCAATGCAACCGCACTCGAGCGACTCTCGAGCTGACTCGGGGCGCTGCCCAGTGTCCAGGTCAGTGTCCAGGGCGCCTGGTAGAGCCAGAGCAAGCGTTCGGGGATGCCAGCGCTCCAACCGGGAGTCTGCACAGCATCCGTCCGGGGCTCTAGCGCCTCGGCCTGCTGCAGGAACTCATCCGCGGTCTTCCACTGCAGCGATTGCTGTGGCCAATAGGGCGCGAATAGTGCCGCACAGGCCTCGTTGTCCAAGCCAGAGATCAGAACACCCATGCTATCCAGACCCTTCAATCATTCAGCGATCAACCCATCATAGGGTCTGTTCACGCAACAACAGATCCTTGACCAGATCCAGCTGCGCCTCGGCCTTGATCAGCTCCTCGTCCAACAGGCGCTGGCGACTACTGGATTCGGTGAGCTCATACTCGAGCTGGTCGATGCGCTGCTGCTGCGCAGAGAGCTTCTGCTCCGCGCGGTCGAGGCTCGCAATCAGCTCATTGGCGCCTCGTTTCGCCTGCTCCTCGCGGCTCGCATCCGCAGCGCGCTTCTCGTCCTGCAACCGGCCTTGCTCAGCACGCAGCTGCTCGATATCCGCTCGCTGTACCTCCAGTTGCCGCGCCTGCTCGTCGCGCGACCTGCCGATCGCCTCCTTATCGCGTGTCAAGGTGGCAACCTCTTTGCCGAGCCCCTCCAGCCGCGATTCGGACGCCGCCGCCCGAGCCGCCTGCGCATCGCGCTGCTCGGTCATCGCCTGCAGCTGCTGCGCGAGATCCTGCTCCGAGCTGCGTTGCTCGTCGAGTGTTTCCTGCAGCCGTTCAGCACGTGCAGCTTGGGCATCGCGCTCTTCTGTCAGCGCCGCCTGAGACTCTGTCAGTCGCGCATTCGCTTGCTCGGCGCTTTGCAGTCGTTGCAAGAGCGCGTCACGCTCAGCACCTAGCTCACGGAGCTGCTGCTGGTGCTGCTGTGCCCTCCAGCCTGCCACCTCGCGGGCCTCGCTCAGCTCACGGCGTAAGCGCTCGATCACGCGTTCCCGTTGAATGACCTCGATGCGATGGTCATTCCGCCGATAGAGGGTCACAACCTCAGGATAGAGCGCATCAGGGTCTTCCTCGACGCGGACGAAACCGAGTGCCGACAGACGCTCCGTGCCGTGCTCATGCGAGGGCTCACCGCGAT
>NZ_JBUDPI010000005.1:0-31820 GCF_054919635.1 Halochromatium sp.
TGTCCATCCGGGTCGAGCATGTAGATTAGATCGGGCGAGCTCTCTACCAGCATGCTGTAGCGCTGCTCAGAGGCCCGCAGGCGCTGCTCGGCGCGACTGCGCTCCCGGATCTCTTGCTCGAGCTGGCGGTTGGTCTCGCGCAGGGCCTGGGTGCGATCGCTCACGGTCTGCTCAAGCCGCGTATTGAGCCCATTGAGCGCTTCCACAGCCTCCTCTCGCTCCTCGCTCAACCGGCTCTGGGTGACCGCATTCTCCACCCGCCGCAACAACTCCTCGGCATCGAACGGCTTGCGAATAAAATCAAACGCGCCCTTACGAATGGCGTTGATCGCCGATTCCATATTGGCCTCGCCAGTAATGACGATGAACTTGGTTCGTTCCCGACGACCATTGACCTGATCGATCACCTCAAAGCCGTTCATCCCCGGCATCATCAGATCAAGCAGCACGAGAGGGTAAACACCCCCATTGATGACACCAACGGCCTCACGCGGATCATTGATGACCCGCGACTGATAGCCTTGCGTTGCGAGTAACGCCTGCAAGCTCTCCGCCATGCGGCGATCATCGTCGACGATGAGGATTTCTTCAGTCATGATCGACCAGCGCCCTTCGACCCCATACAACCACTTTAGCAACCTCTGGCCTTCTATCGGTCTGGTCGCTGCGATGATTGCTGGGCTGATCAGCACGTTGAGCATCAGAGACATCCTTCAGTGCCGATGCCTCGGCCCCAGCCGTTGCTGTCCCAGCCTCGATGGGCAATTCGACCATGAACTCTGTCCCTTTGCCGCTGTCGCTCGAGCCCCGGATCCGGCCACCGAGCGAGGCCACGGCAGCACGCACGATATAGAGACCGAGACCACGAGAGGTCGAAGCCTTCGTGCTCGCCCCCTCAACGTCACCGAGGCTGGATGCTGAGCCAAGCCCCGAAACGGCACTCGCGTTTACATCTCCGCCGGCATCCGCGTCTGCCTTGGAGCTATTAAAGGGCTCAAAGAGCCGGGCTTTGATGGCATCACTGAGACCTGGACCCTGATCGCGCACGGAGAGCCTGATCGAATCGGCGGCAGGAGTCCCGCCGCCAGCGCGCGTGATCACCTCAATTGCACCGCCGTTAGGCTGCGCCTCCAGCGCATTCTTCACTAGATTCAAGAGAATCTGCTTGATGCGGTCACGCAGGCTAAAGATCGCTGGAAGATCGGGATCAAGGTCAGTCCGAATCTGAACCGAAGCAGCACCAGACTGCTGCTTGCCGACCAAGGCGAGCATATCGGTCACGACCTGGTTGACCGAGACCCACTGGCGCGATTCAGCCTGCGTGGAGTCGGTGAGCTGGCGCAGCAGGCCGTTCACTCGATCGATCTCCTCGCCCGGAATACCCAGCTCCGCGTGCGCGGAATCAGACTCGGGCATCTTTTGCTTTAATAGGCCGAGATAGGTCTTCATGACGCTCAGCGGCGTGCGAATCTCGTGCACTGTCTTACGCAGCATCAGTCGATCCAGACCTGAGGCCCCTGACGGCTGTGTCGCCGTTGACGGCGTCTCGGGCAACTGGGGCTCGCTCGACCCCTGATCCGACTCGGCAACGGACTGCCGATGCGTGCCCGCCTGTGACAGCACCGACTCAGCGGCCTCAAGTACCATGGATGCTAGCGCATCCTGATCAGAGCCCAAGGACGCATGCGGCAAGCCTCCCATGAGGACATAGTCGTGTTTGTCGGCTCCAGGCTGCTCTGCACCGAAGCTCAAGCAGAGCAGCCCAGCGCTACCGACCAGATCGAGCAGCTGCTGGTCGGCAAGGCTAGCTTCGCCGCGAACATGGACGCCGAGATGAGCCACACCTTGACTCAGCCAGGCGCGCCCAGGTGCATGTGCAGTGGTGGCCGGCAACTGCTGCAGCAGAGCAGCGCGCTGCGCACCGACGCCCGTGAAACAACAGCGCAGCACAGGCTGGCGAGCATCCTTCGCCAGCTGCCAGATCGTCAACGGGGCGATCTCATGGCGTGCCCAGAGGAGCTGAGCCAGCCAGCCCCAGGGCGGCGACTGCTCAGTGCGCGCGCTGTCAGGCGCAATCCGACGAACCCCGGATTCGAGTCGTTGACAGAGAAACGCGGTCAAGCAAGGATGCAGCAGGGAGTCCTCACTGCCCTCACCTCTGGCGTTCCCCTCACCCGGGCCAAGAGAGAATCGAGCGGCGATCTCGGCAAGCTCTGTGCTGGCTGCAACCAGTGCACGCTCAAACACCTCAGGCTCAATACCGGCATGGCGGGCCAGCAATTTGCTCACGAAGGCGCCGTCCAAATTGCCCTGATCGAGCGACAGATTGCCCGCAACCGAAACCACCTTGATCAGCGGCAGCGCCTGTTCCAGCTCCGCAAGTGGACGCTCCGCGTAGGCAATCACCTCGACGACGGGCTGCAGAGGCGCAACCCCGGAAAGTTCTCCCACTTGGCGCAACAGCCCGCAAAGATAGGCGATCTCGGCTTGCGCGGGATCAAAGCTCGCAGCGAGGTGTCTTGCGCTAAGCGCGGAGCTTAGGGCTCGCCGCCAACGCCGTTTCTGCTCAGCCAACAACCGGGCGTTCAGATAATGATCCAGATGCCGAGCGAGCGTCGTACTGATCAGCAATTCGAGCCCGGATCTACCAAGCACCGCGACGGCCGCCGAGAGATGGTCATCGATTGGGGCGCCAGGCAACACCGCCGCAGGAGCGAGACGCAACGTCTGAACCAACAGCGATGGCTCACAACGCAGGATCGCGACGATGGCCGATGGCGAGTACTCGCGCTGATCAAGCTGCTCGCAAAGGGCTCCGAGCGCATTCGGCAGCGCTGGGAGCAGCCAAGGCCGCTGCAAGGTTAAGCGCTCAGCGTCGTGATGGCCCAATGGACAGACTGACCCTAGTGTGAAATGTCCTTCAGCTTACCATTGCAGTGACAACAATGGGGTACCCAGAAGCGATGTTTTGGCGATTTGACGAGCAGCTCGGCTATTGCCGCCAAACGGCGAACGGGTGCCATCAAGCCGTGTATTCGCGCGCCAGCACTCGCAAACGCTTCACCATCGAGTCGAGTCCATTGCGTCGAGAGAGACTCAGGTTGACGTCGAGCCCGATGCGGTTGAAGAAGGCAGGCAAATCGAAGGCCAAGATCGCCGCCGCACGCTGGCCCGAGCAGAGCTGCTCGAGAACCGCGATCAGTCCACGGACAATGTTCGCATCGCTGTCGGCCAGCAGCTCGATCACATCCTCGGTGCCCGGCTTGAGCCGAGCCGCCATGTAGACCAGGCTCTGACAACCCTCGACCCGCGTTGCCTCGGTCTTCAGTGTCGCAGGCATCGGCGGCAAGCGCTCGCCAAGCTCGATCAGATACTGATGGCGTGTGGGCCAATCCGGCAGCAGCTCGAAATCCTCAGCGAGCGCCTCCGCCGCCGCTTGCGGGGATTCAGCCACGGCCGGCGCATAGCGAGGCTCCGCACCCGCCGCAGGCGTCTTGGGACTCGACGGCGGCTTTGCCGTGGCTCTGCCCCGGGAAGCCTCGACGATCTCCCCAAGCGCCTCGACGAAGCGGTCGATATCGGATGGATCGTTGTAGAGCGCCAGCGAGGCGCGTGCGGTCGAGGAGACACCGAGTCGCTCCATCAGCGGTTGGCAGCAATGATGACCGGTACGGATGCAGATGTTGCGCAGGTCGAGCTGGGTACCGACATCGAGCGTCGCCAGCGGCGGATCGGTCAGCACGAAGGAGAGCACGCCACTCTTCTCGGCTGCCGTGCCCTTGAGCTCAAGGCCGGGAAGCTTGAGCATCTGCTCTGTCGCATAGGCGAGCAACCCCTGCTCATAGCCACCGATCTGCTCGAGCCCGATCGACTCGATCCAATCGATCGCGACACCGAGCCCAATCGCGCCCGAGATGTTCGGCGTACCAGCCTCGACACGACTCGGTGGGCCAGCATAGACGGTGCCGGCGAAGCTCACGCGCTCGACCATGTCGCCACCGCCTTGGTAAGGCGGCATCGTCTCGAGCAGGGCGCGCTTGGCGTAGAGCACGCCAATCCCGGTTGGACCATAGAGCTTATGGCCGGAGAAGGCATAGAAATCGGCGTCGAGCGCCTGCACGTCGGTGCGGCCATGCGCCACCCACTGGGCACCGTCGATCAGCGCCAGCGCCCCTGCCGCATGCGCCTCGGCGATGATCTCCCGCACCGGATTGATGGTGCCAAGTGCATTCGAGACATGGCTAACGGCGACCAAGCGGGTGTGCGTCGTCAGCAGCCTGCGATAGGCATCGAGATCGAGCTCGCCGGCATCGTTGATCGGGATCACCCTGATGCGAGCGCCCGTGGCCTCGGACACCAGTTGCCATGGCACGATGTTGGAGTGGTGCTCGAGCGTCGACAGGATGATCTCGTCGCCGGGCTGAAGATTGGCGCGCCCCCAGGCCGCGGCGACCAGATTGATCGACTCTGTGGTGCCGCGGGTCAGCAGACACTCGGCAGGCTCGCCCGCGTTGATGAATCGAGCAACGGTGGCGCGGGCCTGCTCGTATTGCTGTGTTGCACCCTGCGAGAGCCGATACACCGCACGATGGATGTTGGCATGCTGCTGGCGGTGATACTTGGCAACCGCATCGATGACCACGCTCGGCTGTTGGGTGCTAGCGGCGCTGTCGAGAAAGATCAATGACCGGTCACCAGACGCACCAGACGCACCAGACGCGGCATCAAAGATCGGGAACTGAGCACGAATCGTGGCGTGGTCAATCGGCATTGGTGGCCTCGACATGCGCGGGCATCTTGGTTAAAAGGAGGGCGAGAGGAACAGGCGTCGCGACTGTATCGCGGTCCCTGATGCGGCCAACCCTCATCGGGGACAGTGAGTACGATTCGATCAGACTCAAAGTGCAGGCCAGACTGATTTCAGTGGTCGCAAGACAGAGCGGGTCTAAGCAATACTACGCCGCACTCGCGACCCCCGGCCGGAGCACCTGCGCTCGGCCATTGCTGTCAGCACCGTCTCACGAAGGAATAAACGCCATTTATGTCCGCTCTCCCGATCGATCTCTGGTTAAGCCTGTCTACCCAAGCGCTCTCGATCCTGCCTCTTGGGCTGATGGGAGTGCTCGGACTCAATCTCGGCGCACTCGTCTTCCTGCGTTTCCGCGGGTCACCGGTTGACAGGGACTCGAGCTGGCCGCCGTCGACGCAGGCCCTGGACCAGTGGCCGAGCGTCGTCGTCCAGATCCCGATCTTCAATGAGGGGCTGCTGGTGCGGCCTTGTTTGGAGGCCGTCGCCGCGCTCGATTATCCGCCCGATCGGCTCAGCATTCAGCTCCTGGACGACAGCAATGACGGCTCCGCGGCCGACAACCTGCGACTTGCGGGCAGGATTGCCCGAGAAAGCGGACTGCAGATCGATGTGCTCCGACGAGCCGATCGCGCCGGTTTCAAGGCGGGCGCCTTGGCTGCAGGCTTAGCGCGCAGCAACGCCGAGCTGGCTGCCGTGCTCGACGTCGATTTCACACCCGCGCCGGATTTCCTGCGAAGGGCGCTACAACCTTTGATGCAAGACCCGAGCATCGGCTTCGTCCAGGCCCGCTGGGGGCATCGAAACCCCGGCCTAAGCTGGCTGACTCGCGCTCAAGCAACATTGCTTGATGCCCACTTTCGGGTCGAACAGGCCGGTCGCTATTGCACGGGCCTTCCGATCGCCTTCAATGGTACCTGCGGGGTTTGGCGGACAGCGGTGATCACTAACGCCGGCGGCTGGCAGGGAGACACCCTGAGCGAGGATCTCGATCTCAGCTTGCGCACTCAGCTCGCCGGCTATCGGGGCGTCTTTCTCGACGATGTGCCGGTACCAGGCGAGCTCCTCACCTCGGCGCGCGCCTGGCAGCAGCAACAGTTCCGCTGGACCAAGGGCCATGTCCAAGTCCTGCGCAAGCTCGGTCCGCGGTTGCTAAGGGCGCCCTGGCCACCGCTGACGCGTTTAGCCGTACTGCTGCAGATCGCCCAGGGTCTGTTCTTTCCGCTCGCCGGGGTCGCGCTCTTGCTATCGTTGCCTGGAGTGGTGCTTGAGAATCCGCCCCGTGGGACGCTGGCAGCGGTGCTCTCAGTCATCGGCCTCGGTGGCTTGGTCGGCGCCAGCCTGTTCCTGGCCTCTGGCCGGCGGCTTGCTGGCTGCTCCTGGCCGCGCAGCCTGCTCGAGACGGTCGGCGCGATGATCCTGCTCGGCGGCCTGCTGCTATCGAATAGCCGGGCTGCACTGGAAGGCCTCGCCGGTCGCCCCTCAGCCTTCATCCGTTCCGATAAGCCAGGGGCTAGGTCAGCAGGGATGCTCACTCGCCTGCCAACCTCGGCCACGGCACTCCCCGCGGCTCAGACCCTGGCTGGCCTCAGTATCCTCGGCCTGTTCCTGTTCGAGCGTGCATGGAACGCGCCCTTTCTCGCGACCACCGCGCTAGGGCTGCTCGCGGTCGCGCTCCCCCAACTGCAAGGCCTGTTTCCGATCCGGTTAATGGCTCGTCGCAGTCAGCACTGAAGTTTGAGTCCGGAAGCCAGTCCGAACCTCAGAGCTGTGGCGTCCGGATCATCGAGGCTCAAGCGGATCTGGATTCTCAAGCCCTGTCCTGTACCCCAGCATGCCGCCGTCAACAGCAGCTGCAGTGATCAAGAACGGCTGAGCTGTTTCAGCACACGATAGATCGCAGCCGAATCCAGATCGCCCTCTCCCTGCCCAACCAGCGCGTTGAGCCATTGCTGAGCTTGCGCAGTCCCGGGCATCGCCAGACCAAGCTCATAGGCGCCCTCGAGCAGGATGCGCAGATCCTTCTGATGCAGGCTGGCCTTGAACCCTGGGTTGAAATCCTCGTCCAGCATCCGCTTGCCATGCACCTCAAGGATGCGACTGTTAGCAAAGCCGCCCAATAGCGCCTCACGAACCTTGCCCGGATCAACGCCAGCCGCCTGAGCAAACAACAACGCCTCTGCCACGCCCGCGATTGTCTGCGCAACGACAACCTGATTGCAGGCCTTGCACACCTGGCCCGCACCTGCTGCGCCGACGTGCACGATGCGCTGCCCTAGGACCTCAAACAGCGGTCGAGCGCGTTCGACTGCCGCTTCAGGACCTCCCACCATGATCGATAGGGTGCCATCGATCGCACCCTGCTCACCGCCGGAGACCGGCGCGTCGAGCATCATCACCCCGGCTTCTTCCAGTCTGGCAGCGATCCGTCGCGTCACTGAGGCGGCGATGGTGCTCATATCGATCACCATGCCACCGCGCTGAATCCCGGCGAGGATGCTCTGGTCATCCGAATCCGCGGCACCAAGAACCACCGCTTCAACATCGGAGGTATCGGTGAGCATGGTGAAGCAGATATCGGCTTGGCGCGCGACCTCTGCCGGCGTTGAGCAGCCCAGTGCCCCGGCTTGCGTGAGCGGCTCCATTGCCTCGGGGCGCCGCGCGTAGATGGCCAACGAATGGCCAGCCTGCAGTAGATTCAAGGCCATGGGGCGCCCCATGATGCCAAGACCGATAAACCCAAGTCGCATGCTGATCCCCCGGCTACTCCAGTCCATACAGGATCAAGCCTCAGCTGCTCGCCTGACCGACGCGCCTGAGGCTCGGTTTCACACACCCGCTCAGACCCGCATTGGCCGCCTCAAGGCTACGCTCGATTAGGCGACATCGACCTCGCTACTGGACCCGCGCGTATTGAACGAGACCTTCCAATCCGAGGCTTCAGCCTCGGACTTGGCGTTTGTCGGGATCGCCGTTAGCTCCAAGGTCCCCACCTCAGACACTGCTGCCTGCAGGCGTACCGGGACCACCTCGCTGCGCTTGAGCTTATCGGCGGGCAGACTGGTCTGGATCTCTTCCAATTCTTCGAGCTCATCCTCGGACCATTCCTCGAGCAGGTCGCCGACCTGGTCCTCGCGTCGGACGCTAGAGCCGAAGAAGCGGAAGCGGACCGGCTCGCCGACGACCAGCCCAAACTCTTGCGGCGGCATCACCGGCTCGCTGCCCTCCTCGAGCCCGAAGGGCACCACGCAAAGGGCGTGCAGCTCCGGCTCCATGCCGGGGATGGCCGGCATGCTGCGCTCGATACCAACATAGTACGAATGCGAGGTTCCGCCACGGATGCGCACCCCCCCATGGTTGCGTGCATAGGCATAAAAGGCCGCACCACGGGCAACGGCCAAGTCCATGTCATGCGCCTCGAGCAGCCGAGCCGCCGGTGCATCCTCAGCGGCCAGCCACTGGTTGAGGACCTGCAAGACGCGCTCGCGCAAGACGCCAGCGTTAAAGACGCCACCGTTGAAGAGGACGGCCGTCGGATGCAGGAAGCTGGCCCAATGGGCTTGCTCAACGAACCCCTCGAGATCCTCCGTTGCGCCCGCCTGCTTGCCGAGGAAGGCCGCCAGGTGACGGGTGACGGCCGGGTCCTGGGCGAAGGGCAAGCCTACCTTGGTCAGGGCGCCGCGAGGGCGCTGAGCCGGACGCTCGTCGACCGAGACCTCAGGGAAGAAGCCATCGATCAGGGTCTGGGTCACCTCATCCCGGGTCAGCTCGGTGCGAATCGAGCCACCGATCAGCTTAGCACCACGACGTGGGACCACGATCGGGACCGATTCCAGCTCGGGATCGGCCAGCAGCGCCTCCTTGGCCACCCGACACCCGTGAGTCAGGGCCTGCAGCTGCCAGCGGTCGAGCTCGACACCGCCCTTTTTCAGCTTCTGCTTGACTACATGGGCCAGGGTGAGGTCCATGTTGTCGCCGCCGAGCAGGATATGCTCGCCGACGGCAACTCGGGTCAGCTCTAGCGCCCCATCGCGCTCGGTGACTGCGATCAATGAGAAGTCCGAGGTGCCGCCGCCGACATCCACCACCAGGATGACATCGCCAACCTTCACCTCATGACGCCAGCGCCCAACGCTATCGTTGACCCAGCTGTAGAGCGCTGCCTGTGGCTCCTCGAGCAGCACCAGATTCTCGATGCCCACGGCCTTTGCCGCTTCGGCCGTCAGCTCACGGGCGGCCGGATCGAACGACGCCGGGACGGTGACGGTAATGTCCTGCTTGTCCAGTGGATCGTAAGGGTGCGCCCCGTTCCAGGCCTCTCGCAGATGACTGAGGTAGAGGACGCTGGCCTCGAACGGCGAGATCTGAGGCACATCCGATGGCACTTCGGGAGGAAGGATCGCCGCCTTGCGATCGACATCTGGATGACAGAGCCAGCTCTTGGCACTGGCTACCAGCCGGATGGGCGTCGTCAGCCCTTGGCGGCGCGCGTGCTCGCCGATGACCCGCGTGGGATCGCCCCCCCAAGGTAGGGTCAGGTCGCCGGGCTTGTGCTCATCCGGATGCGGCAGATAGAGGAAGGACGGCAGCAGCGGCCGATCTTCGACCGAGCCCGCAGCGGTCAACTGAGGAATCCGGAGGATGCGCTGCTCGACCTCCTCGCCCTCGCATTTCGCGGTCTCGACATAAGACAAGGCCGAATGCGTGGTACCGAGATCGATACCGATGGCATAACGCGCGCTCACAGCTCTACCTCCGCCGGTGCCAGGATTCGAACGTCACGACTGCTCGCCACCTGCGGCAGACGTACCTCGACGGCCCGCCAGCCCCGGTGCACCAGAGCACCGGTGAACGGTGGCTCGCCGACGACATGGCCGGTGGGACGCTCAGCGGCCGGATCAAAGCCCTTACTCAGTGTCACCTGGGCGCCCTCGGCCTCAGGACGCACCGGAGCAATACTCAGGTGGTCGTTCAGCACCCGCTGGCAGCCCTCATGGACCACCCGGGCCGCGGCGCCGACCTCGTGATCCGAGTAGCTCGACACCTCCTCCTGGAGGAAATCCAGGAACCGGCCCTCCTTCTGCAGCAAGGAAAGTAGCACCAGTGCTGAGTCAGGCCCGGATTCCTGCAACACCGCCGCCGGCGGCGGCGATAGCTTAGTCGGCTCCTTGACCGGAGCTGCAGGCAGGCTGGAGGCACCATCGATGTAGATGTCGGTCAGCAGACGCGCATAGTCAGGGTTTATCACGGCCCGAGCAAAGCTGTAAGACGCGATCGGCAAGCGCTTCAATACAATCCAGGTCTCGCGTGCGGCGATACCCAGCCAACGGCGCGCCAGGGCCCAACCTATCGCGGACAATCGCTTGGCTTCACGCATCAGCGGCTGCAGCCGCTGCATCAGCGGTTGCAGCCGCTGCGACAGCGACGGCTTCTCATCGGTCATCTGAACAGTCCTCTTCTCGGGCGTTTAAGGTCAAACGTGAGCAACGCGCCATAATACCGCGCCGGCTTGATGCATATCATCCACTGCAGGCTCCCTGCATCTCCGAGACCTGCATCTCCGAGACTGGCATAATTCAGCGCAGACGCCTTATCCACAGCCGTTCTCAGGACCAGCCGTTTTCGGGACCTCAGGGCCAGATGAGCGAAGACCGACAAGATCAGAGCCCCATGGTGGCGAGCGCCAAGGAGCGCAGCGAGATGATCGCCGTAGCCGCCTACTACCTTGCCGAGCATCGCGGATTCAGCGGTGGCAATGCAACCGATGATTGGCTGGCAGCAGAGCAACAGATCGACCGCATGCTCGACGCCATCCGCCGCCAAGGCATCTCCCGGTTACAGTTCGAGCGCACAGGCCTGCGCAACGCGCTCCGACTTTGGCGTCCCTCCCACCACCACCCGACGAGTCCGGAGCGCTAAGCGACTCCCCGCATCGCGCTCAGCGAACGACCTGCGACTTGGCAATGCTCCAGGCGATACCGTAGTATCCGCGCTGAGAAATCCAATGATAACGGGGACGGCTCAACGAGAGACCGCCCTCATTAGGCCAATACCGAGGTGATTCATCCAGGGCTCAACCAGCGTCCTGGACCCTCAGGCCACCCGATTACCATTGCCGTGAGGGTTGTAATGCCTACCCCAGAAGGGCAGGACGCAGCAAAGCGCTCAAAGCGCCCAAGGCGCATCGGAGTGCTGCTCATCAGCGTCCTTTTCATTGCCGGCATCGGCTTCGCAGTGCTGTTCAATGCGGGGCTCGCCTACACCAACGAGATGGAGTTTTGCGTCTCCTGTCACTCCCTGCAGATCCCCTACGAAGAGTACAAGAAGAGCCTGCATTACAAGAACCAATCCGGGGTCCAAGCCACCTGTGCCGACTGCCACGTCCCCAAACCCTTGGGGCCTAAGCTGGTCGCCAAGGTGATTGCGGTGAAGGATGTCTATCATGAGATCGCCGGCACCATCGATACCCCAGAGAAGTTCGAAGAGCATCGCTGGGAGATGGCCTCTCGGGTCTGGGCGAAGATGGAGCAGAACGACTCGCGCGAATGCCGTAGCTGTCACGAGTTCGGGAACATGGACCTCTCTGAGCAAGGCCGCTCGGCACGCAGCCGCCATGCGAGCGCCGAGGAGCGCGGTAAGACGTGCATCGATTGCCACAAGGGCATCGTCCATTATGAGCCGCTGCCCCCACGCGATGACTGAGGGGTAGACGGCGTCCTGCAGCGAGGCAACTGACAATGAAGACCAAGCTCGCGGTTGTACTGCTCATCACTAGCCTCTGGCTAATTGCTGCGCCAACGTTTGCTGGCGATGCCGATCTCGACCGTGAGATGCGGCTCGCCGCGATGATCGGCGACAGCGAGACCGTCGAAGCGCTGCTGGACCAAGGCGCAGATGTCAACTCGAGCAGTCAGTTCGGCAAAACGGCGTTGATGACGGCGGTGGAAGGCGGCAACCTGGAGACTGCCGCGCTGCTGCTATCGCGCGGAGCTGATGTCAATGCGCGCACGGTCGCCGGCTGCAGCGCGCTGACCTTCGCGGCCGAGAACGGTCACTATGGGATCTCGGCCCTTCTGATCGAGCGCGGCGCTCATGTCCACGACCGGACCCGCGCCGGCTGGGATTCACTGATGATCAGTGCACGCTATGGGCTGCGCGAGATCGTCGAACAGCTCCTGTATCGCGGCGCAGACCCCAAAGCCGCCGACAAGGATGGCCGCACAGCGTTGATTCAGGCCGCAGCCAAAGGCCATCCAGAGGTGGTCAGTCTGCTGGCGCAGCATGGTGCCGACATCGATGCGCGTGACGACGAGGGCGCCACAGCGCTGATCATCGCCGCCGATAGCGGCCACCTCAAGGTCGTCGAGACCTTAATCGAGCTCGGAGCGGACCTCAATGCCCGCGATGAGCTGGGGGCGACGGCGCTGATGTGGTCGGTCAGCCATGGCTTCGGCGAGATCACAAACACGCTCTTGCAACATGGCGCTGACCCAAATGTGCAGGACAACGAGGGGGTCTCAGCGCTGATGGAGGCCGTCAATAGCGCTCACAACGCCATGATACGCCCGCTGCTCGAGCATCAGGCCAACCCGGCACTCACGGATGCGCAGGGCCATAGCGCCGCCGATCTGGCACGCGCTCGTGACAATACTGAGGCAATCGATTTAATGGGGCAGCCGTGACCAAACCGGCTCGCCTTGACCAGATGCGCCAGACGCGGCAACCAGGGTCCGCGCCTGCGCATATCGGGGAGGAGGGATCACTCCACACCAACGCTCGCACAATCCCCATAGGAGGAAGTATGGCCAAGAAATCACTGAAGCTGGCTCTTGCAGGCGGGGCGCTTGCCCTCGGCCTGTCGTCCAGCGCCTTCGCAACAGATGTCGCTAGTGGAAAGATGCTGGTCGATACCTGCGCTGGCTGCCACGGCACCCATGGCAACAGCGTCGGCCCAGCCTCACCGAGCATTGCTGGCATGGACCCGTTGGTCTTTGTCGACATGATGATCGCCTTCCAGAACGGCGACACCTATTCGACCGTCATGGGGCGGATTGCACGTGGCTACACCGAGGACGAGCTCATTCGAATGGGCGCGTATCTAAAAGAGCAGCAGTTTGTCCCCGTCAAGCAGAGCTATGATGAGTCTCTGGTCGCCGACGGCGAGGCCTACCACGAGAAATTCTGCTCGAATTGCCACGAAGAAGGCGGCAAGGCCCTCGCCGATGTCGAGGACTACATCATCCTCGCCGGCCAGTGGACGCCCTACCTCCAGTACGCGATGTCAGACTTCCGCGAAGACCGTCGGATGCTGCCAAAGAAGATGGGGCGCAAGCTCGACCAAATGCTCGAGGAACATGGTGACAAGTCACTGGATGCCCTCTTCGCCTACTACGCCAGCCAGCAAGACTACAAGCAGGAGTGAGTGCAGATGACCATGAATAGACGTGACTTCGTCAAGACCACGGGTGCCATTGCTGCGGTCAGTGCATTCGGGATGCCGCACATTGCCCGCGCTGAGGGCAAGAAGGTGGTCGTCGTCGGCGGCGGCACAGGTGGTGCAACCGCGGCGCGCTATCTGAAGATGGCTGATGAGAGCATCGACGTCACCATCGTCGAGCCGAACGAGACCTATTACACATGCTATATGAGCAATGAGGTCATCGGTGGCGCGCGCAAGATCGAATCGATCCGCGTTGGCTACGATGGCCTCAAGGCGATGGGCATCAACCTGGTCTTCGACAAAGCCACGGCCATTGACCCTGAGAAGAAGGTGGTCAAGACAGCGGGTGGCCAAGAGCTTGCCTACGATCGCGCCATCGTCGCACCTGGCATCTCGCTGCTCTATGACAAGATCGAGGGCTACAGCGCAGAGGTCGCCGAGAAGATGCCCCATGCCTGGAAGGCTGGCGAGCAGACCAAGATCCTGCGCAGCCAGCTGGAAGCCATGGACGATGGTGGCGTGGTCCTGATTGCCGCGCCTCCGAACCCGTTCCGCTGCCCGCCCGGACCTTACGAGCGCGCGAGCCAGATCGCCATGTATCTGCAAGAGAGCAAGCCCAAGTCGAAGGTGATGATCCTCGACAGCAAACAGGCCTTCTCCAAGCAGGGCCTATTCACCCAGGGTTGGGAGCGACTCTATGGCTTTGGCTCCGATGATAGCCTGATCGAATGGCTGCCGGGGCCCGATTCGGCGGTAGTCTCGGTTGACCCAGAGAACATGAGCGTCGAGACCAGCTTTGGCGACGAGGTCAAGGCGGCTGTGATCAATGTGATTCCGCCGCAAGCGGCCGGACAGATCGCGCTCGACGCGGGGCTTGCCGACGACAGTGGCTGGTGCCCAGTGGACAAGAAGACCTTCGAGTCGACCCTGCATAAGGGCATCCATGTGATCGGCGACGCTTGTATTGCCACCAAAATGCCCAAGTCTGGCTACTCCGCGAACAGCCAAGCGAAGGTGGCCGCTGCCGCAATCATCGCCATGTTCAAGGACGAGGACCCTGGAATCCCTGCCTACGTCAACACCTGCTACTCGATCATCGGCAAGGACTATGGCATCTCGGTTGCCGCGGTCTATCGCCTGAGCGAGGACGGGTCGACCATCGCTGGGGTTGAGGGCGCTGGCGGCCTGACGCCATCCGATGCGCCCGATTTCGCGCTCAAGCGCGAGGTTCAGTACGCCTACAGCTGGTACAACAACATCGTTGCCGACAGCTTCGCGACATCCTAGCGCTCGCAGGCTCAAGGGCCACTGCCCCGAGGCTAGCCAACCGGCTAGCCTTCGGGGCGAATCAATGGATTCGAGGGGGCGATCAGCGCCCCCCTTTATTCGTCATCGATCAGCCACGCTCCAGCAAGACGCGCATGTCGATCACGGCCGCGTTAGCGCGCCCAAGATAAGACGCTAGCACCAACGAATGGTTAGCAAGCACGCCGAAACCGTGGCCGTTTAGCACCATCGGGCTGTATTTGCGCACGACTGCCATCTCGAGGTCGCGAATGATTTGCTCCATCGACACCTCGGCGTTCTTCTGCTTGAGCACCTGCCGAAAATCGAGCTGAAGCGCCTTCATCATGTGTAGCAGCGCCCAACTGTAGCCTCGCGCCTCGTAGAAGACATCGTCGATCTGGGTCCAAGAGGTAGCCTCGGTGACCGGCTGGGGGACAGCAGCACCAAGCTCATCCTTAAGGGTCTGTTTCGTAGCCGAGTCGAAGGCCGCCGTGAGCTCCGGGTCACCAACGCTGGCGGCGAGTCGCTGTCCATAGCTCCCAAGGCGCTTCTCGACCACCTGCATATAGGCGCGCAGGTTATCGGCGCGTGCAAAAAATTGGGCGTTGCCCGACTTCAAGGCGGCGAGATACTCCTCGAGCATCGCGATGCCGTCGTTGTACATCTCTTCCGAAGCAGGAAGAAACCAGGCATCAGCACTGAAGTTAAAATCAGAATCAGCCTTTTGCAGCGAGTCAAACTCGATTGACTGCGTCTGCGAGCGACTGAAATCATTGCGCAGCGCGCGCGCCGAATCGCGCAGCTCGGTCAGTACCCCGTACTCCCAGTTCGGCATGTTGTCGAGGAGTACCCCAGGCGGGGTCATATCGTTGTGCATAAAGCCACCAGGCTTGTGCAGCAGCGTCCTAGCAACCCGGATAGCGGTTGATACCACCGCGGTTCCTGGCACAGCCGAATGAGGTCTATCATCACCCGCGATCGCACCCTCTCCCACCATTTCTGCCAGGTTGTCAGTCACACTGAACGGACGGGGCTGCACAGACCAGTACATTCCGAGACCGCCGATCACCAAGACCGCCAGGATGACAACGATCAAGAGCTTACCGCCTAAGCCGCGCCCTTGTTTATCGCCCTGCTTGTTGTCTTGAGCGGCATCCGGTGGAGCCGATTGCTCACCCGTGTCTGGACTCTCGGAAGTCATCTCTGCATTCATGTCAAACACCTCATCAAGGATTGTGGGGCCAAGGTAGGCATAAAACCTCTATGGTATACCGTCTTGAGCCTAAGGTTCGCTGCTTGATGTCTATACAGGGCAGTGGCCGCGCGCCTGTGCGGCCAGCAAGAGCCAGGTGCTACAGCAGCCACCGGTAAAGAGAATCAGAAGGAGTCTTGGAAACACTTGCTACCGCCCCAATCCTCGTGCAGCGCACAAGGCGGGCTTTAACCGAGCATTCTTATGCAAGAGCCGCCATCTTAGGTTAAGTTACCGAGCCAATCACGAGTCAATCACAACACAGAGTCCGGTAGCGGGTTTGAAGACCACGATGGAAGCACTCCAGCCTAGTGAAGACGCCCCACCGCCAGCGGACGGCCGGTCAGTAACCGCCATCAAACGTCTGGTCATCCGGCTGGCCATTTTTTCCGTGCTCTGGATCGTGATCGCTGGCATCGATCCGAGCAGCTGGATCATCGGTCTCCCTACCGTGCTCTTTGCCAGCTGGAGCTCGCTTCGGCTATCCATCGACCGCCCCGACAACGCTCGCCTAAAGCTGAGTGGGGTGATCAGATTCCTACCATACTTCGTGATCGAATCGGTGCGCGGCGGGATCGACGTGGCCACCCGGGTGCTCCGCCCCCGAGTCAAGATTGAGCCGGGATTTCTTCGCTATCAGCCGAGACTCGCTAACCCGAGCGCACGTGTCGTCTTTCTCGACAGCATCAGTCTGCTGCCGGGCACGCTTAGCGCCGATCTGCGCGATGGCATGATCGAGGTGCATGCCCTTGATGCCAGCGCTGACCTGAAGCCCGGGTTATTGAGACTCGAGCGCCTGGTTGGACGGCTCTTCGGTGAAACGCTCGACGAGGCCCGAGCATGACGATGCCAGAGGTCTTCCTCACGCTCGCGCTCGCGCTGCTGGTGACGATGACGGCCGGGCTGATCCGCATCGTCATCGGCCCAACGCCAGCAGATCGGATGATGGCCGCCCAGCTGCTCGGTACCTCAGGGATCGGCGTGCTCGTGCTGCTCTCCCCCGCCCTTGGTCTTCCGGCGCTGATCGACGTCGGCCTCATCTTTGCCTTACTCGCAGCAGTCGCCGTCGCTGCATTCACTCGACGCCGTGTCGGGCAAGATCAGGCCTGAGCTTGGGAGGAATTACCCTTAGTGGACGAAACAACCCTTGCGCTGGTCACCAATCTGCTGTCTGTGGTCCTCGGCTCGGCTGGCGTATTCTTCTTCGTTGCTGGCACCGTCGGCCTTCTCCGGCTACCCGACGTCTTTACTCGGCTCCATGCGCTCACCAAGGCAGACAACCTCGGGCTCGGCCTGATCCTGCTGGCCCTTCTGCCTCATGCACCAAGTCTCTTCTATGGCGTTAAGCTAGCGCTACTCTGGGTCTTGGTGCTGATCGCTGGAGCCACCGGCGCCCACCTCATCGCCAAGCGCGCCCTGCGCGGCGATGGCGAAGACTGTTCTGATCAAACCTAAGCGGAGCCGAGCGCAAACGACCCTGAGTCCGACCGCATGAGTCCGACCCCATGAGTTCAATCCCATGAGTCCAATCCTAGTCGTCTTCGACCTGGTTCTGCTAACCACGCTGTTGGCGCTGGCGGCAGCCGCGATCCTCAGCCCTGAGCCACGCCGCGCGGTGATGCTCTTCATCGCCTTCGGACTCTGGTTGTCGCTGGTCTGGGCGCGCCTGAGTGCACCGGATGTCGCCCTTGCAGAGGCGGCGATCGGTGCTGGTCTTGGGGGCGCCTTGATGTTGGCAGCAGCGCGCCGCGCCGCTTGCCGCCAGTCTCTGAATGGCGAAGACCAGTCATGAACCGCGATCTCTCGTTGCTCATCGGCATCCTGGTTGGGCTCTTGGGACTGCTGCTGCTCTGGGTCTTCTACAGCACCTTGGCGATGGAGCCAGGCCACCGCCTCGGCACACTGGCGCTTGAGCATCTGCCAGAAAGTGGCGTCAGCAACCCGGTCACGGCGGTGCTGCTCAACTACCGCGCCTATGACACGCTGCTCGAGCTGGGCGTGCTCCTGACCGCACTGCTCGGCATCTGGTCGCTCGGGCCACCACGGCCCGGCTTCCAGCGCGCCGGGCCAGCGCTCTGCACAATGGTGAGCATCGTGGTGCCACTTGCAATCCTCACCGGTGGCTATCTGCTCTGGGTTGGTGGACACGCCCCTGGAGGCGCCTTCCAGGCCGGTGCCCTGCTCGGCGCCGCTGGCGTCGTCACGCGCCTTGCAGGTAACGCCAACGCGGGACTCCCGAGCGAGGCCTGGCAGCGCTGGCTGATCGTGCTCGGCGCTGGCATCTTCACCCTCGTCGGTCTGCTCCTCGCAGTCACCGGCTTTGGATTCCTGACCTATCCTCCCGGACAAGCGAAATGGCTGATCCTGCTCATTGAGACGGCCGCGACCATCGCCATCGGGACGACCTTAGCCGCGGCCTACGTCGGTGGTCGGCCGCAGTCAGCCTCAGCGGAGTCAGGCTCGTGACCGAGCAATTTCTCTATGGCGGCGCGGGCATTCTATTGTTCGCACTCGGACTCTGGTCTCTGCTCGTGCACGCACCACTGCTGCGCAAGCTGATCGCGCTGAACATCATGGGCGGTGGCGTCTTTCACGTCTTCATCGCTGTCGCCCACCGCAGCGATGGCGCTCCACCCGATCCTGTGCCGCATGCGCTGGTGCTGACCGGAATCGTGGTTGCGGTAAGCGCAACCGCCTTGGCATTGGCCATGAACAGCCGTCTCGAGGACGCCGATCAAGAAGTAGATCGCAGCCGGTGAATTGCCTATCATGACGACCGACAGTCTGTTCCTGCCGATCGCCCTGCCGCTCCTTGGCGCCCTGCTCGCAACAGCGCTGCCACGCAAGGCGCCCTTGATCGGTCTGCTTACCGCTGTGCTCACCAGCGTTAGCGGCGTCTGGCTGACCGGCCAGGTCTGGCTGGGAGGCGATCTCAGCGTTGTGCTGGGTGGCTGGGGCATCCCGCTTGGCATTGGGCTTGCCGCAGATGGGCTATCCATGTCCCTGCTGGCGATGACCAGCCTCGTCAGCCTTGGCATCAGCCTCTATGCACTCGGTTATTTCGCCGGCAGCGAGAGAGCCGTTCATTTCTGGCCGCTTTGGCTGCTGCTCTGGGCAGCGATAAACGGCGTCTTCTTGGCCGCCGACCTGTTCAATCTCTATGTGATGCTCGAGCTGCTCGGTCTCAGTGCCGCCGCCTTGGGCGCTTTGACCGGCAGCCGAGCTGCGATCGAGGCCAACCTGCGCTACCTGTTGGTCGGTTTGCTGGGCTCGATGACCTATCTGCTCGGCGTCGCACTGGTCTACACCGCCTATGGCACGCTTGATATCAGCCTGCTCAGCGAGCGCATCCAGCCCTCGGTCCTGACCGGCACCGCTCTGGTACTGATGATCACCGGGCTGGCGCTCAAAGCAGCCCTCTTTCCGTTCCATTTCTGGCTGCCGCCGGCCCACGCAAATGCACCAGCCCCAGTCAGCGCGGCACTCTCGGCGCTAGTGGTCAAGACCGCGTTCTATCTGGTCCTCATGCTCTGGACCGGACCCTTTGCGGTCGTCACCGATGCTGGAGCCGCCTTTGTGATCGGTGCGCTCGGAGCCGGCGCCATCGTCTGGGGCTCCTGGCGTGCTTTGCGGGCCGAGCGGCTAAAGCTGCTCGCCGCCTACTCGACCGTGGCCCAGATCGGCTATCTGTTCCTGTTCTTCCCCTTGCTGCAGGCGATGCCGCCCGGCCCGGCGCGCGATGACCTCTTCGCCGCCTGCGTGCTGATGGCGATCACCCACGGCTTCGCCAAGGCTGGATTCTTTCTCGCCGCGGGCCTCGTCCAGAAGAAGGCTGGACATGATCGCATCGACGAGCTGGGGGGGGCCGCGCAAAGCATGCCCGCGACCACCTTCAGTATCGCGTTGGCGGGCTCCGCGTTGATTGGGCTGCCACCCAGCGGCAGCTTCATCGCGAAGTGGGTCATGATGCGTAGTGCCTTCGAGACCGGCCAGTGGTGGTGGCTGATCGTCATCAGCACTGGCACCCTGCTCGCCGCGGCCTACATCTTCCGCGTGCTCAGCCGCGCCTTTGGCCTCGAGCCAACGCCACAGCGCTTCGTCACCGATGCCCGCGCCGAGATCCCGACATTGCTCTTGGCGCTCGCCTCGGTCGCACTGCTCGGACTCGCGGCAGGGCCGGTTTGGTCACTGCTCGGATTCGAAGGAGCTCAGGCATGAGTCAGCTGCTGACCTGGACCGCTCTGCTGCCCGGCGCCATCGTGCTGAGCTCGCTTCTCCCTGGCGCCCTGATCTTCGTGGTCAAGGAAGAGAGCCATATCCTGCGCTCTGTCCTCAACATGACCGGCGCCGTCATCAAGCTGGTCTTGGTGGCTGTGCTGATCTGGGGGGTCTTCCTAGGCGGGGTCTTTGAGACCCGAGTGACCATTGCGCCAGGACTGGATCTGGTGCTGCATGCCGACGCCCTCTCGGTCCTGTTCGTCACCCTATCCACGGTGCTCTGGTTGGTCACCACGATCTATGCGATCGGTTATCTGGAGCACTCGCCCAACCGGAGCCGGTTCTTCGGCTTCTTCAGCCTCTGTGTATCCGCCACCGTTGGTATCGCGCTGGCCGGTAATCTGCTGACCTTTGTCATCTTCTACGAGATCCTCACGTTAGCCACCTATCCACTGGTCGCGCATCGTGGCACCCCTGATGCCACCCGCGGCGCCAAGATCTATCTCGCCTACACCATGGGCGGCGGTGTTGCATTGCTGATCGGTGCGGTCTGGCTGCGCTCGCTGACCGGGCCGGTCGATTTTGTAGAGGGCGGCGTGCTCAGCGGCATGCCGAGCTCACTGCATCCACAACTGATCGGCATCTTCCTCTTCCTGCTGCTCGGACTCGGCGTCAAGGCCGCATTGGTGCCGCTGCATGGGTGGCTGCCGCAGTCGATGGTGGCGCCGGCCCCGGTCAGCTCACTGCTGCATGCGGTCGCCGTGGTCAAGGCCGGCGCCTTCGGCATTGTGCGCGTCGTCTACGATGTCTACGGCGTCGAATTCGCCTCCCAGCTCGGGTTGTTGACCATCCTCGGCGTCTTCGCCTCGATCACCATCGTCTATGGCTCCGTGATGGCCCTCACCCAAGATGGGTTGAAGAAGCGGCTCGCGTACTCAACGGTCAGTCAGGTGTCCTACATCGCGTTGGGCGCCTCGATTCTCGGGCCGGTCGCAACCATCGGTGGCGTCGTCCATCTCGTGCACCAGGGCATCATGAAGATCACGCTATTCTTCTGCGCTGGCAACTATGCCGAGACCCTCGGCGTGCACAAGGTCAGTGAGATGGATGGCGTCGGCCGGCGCATGCCCTGGACAACACTCGCCTTCACGGTCGGCGCGCTCGGCATGATCGGCATTCCGCCCATCGCTGGCTTCGTCAGCAAGTGGTACTTGGGACTCGGCGCGGTCGAGGCTGGCGAGCATTGGGTGCTGCTGGTGCTGGCCGCTAGTACCTTGCTCAACGCCGCCTACTTCTTGCCCATCCTGTACAAGGCCTGGTTCCGAGCGCCACCCGACACTTGGCCCAAAGAGCATGTGTTCGAGGGTCGCTTTGAGACCATGGGCGCGCTGCTCTGGCCACCGGTGATCACCGCCGCCCTTTGCCTCATTGCCGGACTGCTGGCAGCAGCACCCTTCAGCCCGTTGGAATGGGCCACCCTGATCGCCCGGCGCGAGTATGGACTCTGAGGCGTTGTCATGACCGATTGGCTAATGCTCGCCTGGATCTGGCCGCTGCTGCTGGCATCGAGCTATCTACCGAGACTCATCAGCGGTGAGGGACAACGCTGGGATCAACCGCCAACCTCGAGGCGCTTGCCGACATGGCGCGCGAGTCTGGTGGTGATCGGCACGCTCCCAGCGCTTGCTGCCGCCTGGCTGGTCCCCATCGGCTCGACCTTGGATCTGCCCTGGCTGTTCTTAGGAACCCAGCTCGGCCTGGATGAAACCAGCCGCATCTTCCTGCTGTTCTCTGCCATCCTCTGGCTCGCCGCTGGCATCTATGCGGCCCAACAAATCCGCTGCGCCGAGCGTGCCTGGCGGTTCCACGCCCTCTACCTGATGGCGATGGCCGGCAACCTCTGGCTGATCTTTGGGCAGGATCTATTCAGCTTTTATGCTGGATTTGCCCTCATGGGCCTTGCCTGCTATGGACTGATCATCCATGTCGACCGCCCCGCAGCGCTGCAGGCCGGTCGGGTCTATCTGATCATGACCCTGCTCGGCGAGGTTTGCCTGTTCGCGGCCTTTGTCCTGATTGCCCAGCAGACCGGGACCGTCACCCCATCGGCAGCGGATCTGGCGGCCATCGACGGCCTTGCAGTGTCCTTGACGGTGATCGGGCTTGGCGTCAAGGCGGGCTTGGTACCCCTGCACCTCTGGCTACCAACCGCTTATGCCCAAGCACCAACCCCGGCAAGCGCAGTCCTAAGCAGCGCCATGATCAAGGTCGCCCTGCTCGGCTGGCTGCGCTTCTTGCCCCTTGGTAGCACCGCCCTGCCCGAGCTTGGCGCCGTGATTGCGGTGCTGGGCTTGATCTCATTCTTCTATGCGCTTCCGATCGGGCTCGTTCAGTCCGACGCCAAAGCGTTGCTCGGCTACTCGAGCATCAGCAAGATGGGACTGGCAGTGCTGCTGCTCGGATTGATCCTGATGCAACCGTCGCTGGCACCGGCTGGCATCGCCGCCTTGACCCTATTCGCGGCCTATCATGCCTTGGTCAAAGGTGGCCTCTTTCTTGGCATCGGCTTGCGCCAAGACTCGGCGCGAGGGACCTGGGTCGCCACAGCCATCCTCTGCGGGCTCGCATTGCTCGCCTTAGCCCTTGCCAGCACGCCCTTCACCAGCGGCGCGCTGAGCAAGTACCTGATGAAACCGCTCTTGAACGCGTCACCTTGGCCCTGGCTACCCGCAGCCATGTTGGTCGCGTCGGTCGCTACAACCCTACTGATGGCGCGCTTCTTCTGGATCGCATTCGGTCTGCAGCCACAAGAGGCAACGCCTCAATGGCGTTGGTCAGCGTTTGCCTGGAGCGTCATCGTTGTGCTGGTGTTGGTCTTCCCGTTCGCGCTGGGCCCAGCCTCGAGCTGGACCACGAACGCGATCCCGGTCTCGATTGGACTTGTCATTGCCTCCCTGATCGCCACCGCGGCCTGGGCCAACCCGTCTTGGCTGCGTCCGTTGATCGGCCTGATCCCGGCGGGAGATGTCCTGGTGCTTCTGAGACCGGCAGGCGACCTCGTCACTCGCGCCGGCAAGCGTCTGCTCGCACCGACGCTCAAGTCGAGCAAACGGATCAGTGACCAACTGCAAGGAGGCTTCAGCGCGATCTTCGACGCCCCAGAGACCGATTCGGAGCGCCAATTACGTCAATGGCCGGTTGCAGGTGCACTCTGGATCGGCATCATCGCCGTACTGCTATTTGCGATGTTGGCCGGCCTCGATAGCTTTGTCAGCCCCAGCACGAAGGCCACCGGATGAGCCCCTGGCTGCTGTTACTGGCCTGGGTTTGGCCATTGCTGCTTGCTTGGCCCGCGGCGGCCTTGAATAGCAGCCGGTGGCAATCGTCGCCAACCCCTGCCCAGGCCCCGGCCCAGGCCGCCCACACAAAGACAAACGCATCGCCTGGGAGCCAACCTAAGGGTCTGCGCTGGAGCCTCCCGATGCTGGGACCTTTACCAGCACTGGTCGCGGTCTTCACGCTGCCTCTCGATACCCGGCTCGATCTGCCCTGGCTCTTCCTGGGCACCTCGCTCGGCCTCGATGCACTCGCCCGCGTCTACCTCCTATTCACGGCCATCCTCTGGCTCGCCGCTGGCCTCTACACCGCGTTCACGTTCCGCGGCACCGCCCATGCCGGACGTTTTCGCACCATCTTCCTGCTCGCCATGGCGGGCAACCTCTGGCTCATCGTTGGTCAAGACCTGTTCAGCTTCTATGCGGGCTTTGCGATCATGGGCCTCGCCGCCTATGGATTGGTGATCCACGACGGCAGCCCGACCGCGTTGCGCGCCGGCAAGGTCTACCTGATCATGGCCCTCGTCGGTGAGATCAGTCTGTTCGCGGCGCTGGTCTTCATCGCGCAGCAGACCGGCACGACGCTGCCGACGCCTGAGGATCTCACCCAGCTCAGTGGATTGCCCATCGCGCTGCTGGTGATCGGGCTGGGGGTGAAGGCCGGCTTGGTGCCGCTGCACCTCTGGCTACCGCTCGCCCATCCCGCCGCGCCGATACCCGCCAGCGCATTGCTCAGCGGCGCCATGATCAAGGTGGCCATGCTGGGCTGGCTGCGTTTCCTGCCGGTCGGAGCAACCGCCCTGCCAGACTGGGGTGGACTGTTCGCGGCTGGCGGGCTGCTGACGCTGTTCTATGCGCTACCGACCGGACTAGTGCAATCGGACCCCAAGGTGATCCTGGCCTACTCCAGCATCAGCAAAATGGGACTGCTGATGTTGAGCCTGGGTCTGGTGCTGATGGAGCCTGCGCTCGCGCCCATCGGCGTCGCCGCGATCGGCCTGTACGCGGCACAACATGGATTGGTCAAAGGCGGCCTGTTCCTTGGCGTCGGCCTGCGCAAACAGGCGGCACCTCTGATGGTACAGCCGTTGGTCCTGGCCGGCCTGATTCTGCTCGCGCTCGCCCTCGCTGGGGCGCCTCTGACCAGCGGCGCGGTCGCCAAGTATGAGCTGAAGCCGGTCTTCAACGCGGCCGAGTGGCCCTGGGTGGCAGCCGCCGTGGTCGTTGGTAGCGTCGCCACCAGCCTTTTGATGGCCCGCTTCATCTGGGCCTGCGTGCGCGCGCAGCCGCATCCTGCGGGAAGCGACCAGGCAAGCTATCTGTGGCCAGGAGCGGCCTGGACGCTTCTGATCGCCCTTGTGCTGCTGTTCCCCTTCGTGCTCGGCAAGCCCGTGAGCTGGCTCAGCGGCTGGCTGCCCATCCTGCTTGGCTTCGCCTTCGCCGGAATGGTCGCCATTGGCGCATGGCGCAATCCGGACTGGCTGCGACCGGTGATCGGACTCATTCCGCCGGGGGACCTGATCGTGCTAGCCCAGCCCATCAATCGGCTCGCGGTTGCTGGGTGGCAGTCAGTCTGGCAACCGATTGACGCCGCACGGGTGCGTGTCACCAACGCTGCGGTCCGAGGCTTCGAGAAGGTCTTCGCCCGCCCAGAGACGGATTCAGAGCGCGGTTTGCGACAGTGGCCCGTGGCAGGTGGTATCTGGCTGGGTATCATCCTGATGCTGCTGATCGCGCTGCTTGGCAACAGCTCGATATCCCAGCAAGCGAGCCCTACGACCCCCGACGAGACGCCGGCCGATGAAAGCCCCAAGCAACAGTGATCGAAGCTATGCTGCGAGCCGTCGCCTGACAACCTCATAGAGACAGATGCCGGCGGCCACCGAGACGTTGAGGCTCTCAACGCGGCCACACATCGGCAAGGACGCGAGCAGATCACAGCGCTCTTGGGTCAGGCGGCGCAGGCCCCGTCCCTCGCTGCCAAGCACCAATGCGGTTGGCCCCGAGAGATCGGTCTCGAACAGGGTCGCCGGGGCCGCATCCGCCAGCCCGACCAGCCAGACACCCCGGGCCTTGAGCAGATCCAGGGCTCGCGCCAGATTCGTGACCTGGATGAACGGCACCGACTCGGCAGCCCCACTCGCCACCTTCAGCACAATCGGCGTCAGTCCAACCGCCTTGTCCTTGGGTGCGATCACCGCGGTCGCCCCAGCACCATCGGCAGTGCGCAGACAAGCGCCCAAGTTGTGCGGATCGGTCACACCATCGAGCACCAACAGCAGCGGCGGTTGCTCACTGGCCTCACTGGCATCAAGCAGGCGATCAAGGTCCTGTTCGGTGAGCGCCGCTGGCATCCGCACCCAGGCCAGTGCGCCCTGATGATTGCCACCCAGCGCGGCGCGATCGAGCTCGTCGCGAGCGACCTGCCGTACGCCAATGCCTGACTCGCGGGCCAAAGTGGCCAGCTCCGCCAGACGGCGGTCGCGACGACCTCGGTCGAGCCAGAGCTCAGCCACGCCCTCGGCGCCAAACTTGAGCGCGCTGCGAACACTGTTGATTCCCACCGTCGCTGCGGTGTCCGACGGGCTGCTCATCGCGCAGGTCCGGCTCAGGCCGCTGGCTTCTTGCGCCGCCGCGAGCGCGAGCGCCGCTTTGGTGCAGCCTCGGCAATCGGCTTGGCCAGCACGAAGTCGATCTTGCGATCCTCGAGATTCACCGCTGCCACCTTGACCCGCAGCCGATCACCGAGCCGATAGACCTGACCCGTACGCTCGCCAGTTAGCCGGTGGCCGACCGGGTCGAAGTGATAGTAGTCGTTATCGAGCGCGGTAATGTGCACCAGTCCGTCGACATAGACGCCATCGAGCTCGACGAACAACCCAAAGCCCTGCACGCTGGTGATGGTGCCATCGAACTCCTCGCCCAGCTTATCGCGCATGAACTCACACTTGAGCCAATGCTCAACGTCGCGCGTCGCCTCATCAGCGCGCCGCTCGGTGCCCGAGCAATGCTCGCCCACCTGCTGCAGCTCTGGCTTCGAGTACTCGAGATCGGCCGCGGTGCCACCGGCAAGGATGTGCTTGATGATGCGGTGGACGATGAGGTCCGGATAGCGGCGGATCGGCGAGGTGAAGTGGGTGTAGGCGTCATAGGCCAGGCCAAAGTGACCGACGTTATCCGAGCTGTACATCGCCTGCTGCATCGAGCGCAGCAGCACGGTCTGGATCAGGTGGAAATCCGGGCGCCCCCGCACCGCATCGAGCAGCGTGCCATAGTCCTTGGCCGTCGGCTTGTTGCCGCCCGGCAGGTTCAGGCCCAGCTCGGCGAGAAAGTCGCGCAGGTCGGAGAGCTTCTCCTCCTTTGGCGTCTCATGGATGCGATAGAGCGCCGGCATCTTCTTGCGTTGGAATAGCCGCGCAGCGGCCACGTTCGCCGCCAGCATGCATTCCTCGATGATGCGATGGGCATCGTTGCGCACCGTTGGCTCGATGCTCGAGATCCGCCCGCCCTCATCGATCACGAACTTGGTCTCAACGGTATCAAAGTCGATCGCACCCCGAGCCGCGCGTGCCTCGAGCAGCGCCTGGTACATCGCGTACAGCTCATGCAGATGCGGCAAGAGATCCGCGTATTGCTCACTGAGCTCGGTGTCCTCTTCGACTAGCATCGCTGCAACCTGGTCATAGGTCAGGCGCGCATGCGAGCGCATCACGGCCTCGAAGAAGCGCGTACGCGTCACCTTGCCCTCGCGACTCACGTAGAGCTCACAGGCCATGCAGAGCCGGTCGACCTTCGGATTCAATGAGCACAGGCCGTTGGAGAGCACCTCCGGCAGCATCGGGATCACCCGATCCGGGAAGTAGACCGAGTTACCGCGCTCGAAGCCCTCCTTATCCAGGGCGCTATCGGGCGTCACATAGGCGGAGACATCGGCGATACAGACGAGCAACTTCCAACCCTTGGGCTTGCGCTCGCAGTAGACGGCGTCATCGAAGTCGCGCGCATCAGCTCCATCGATGGTCACCAGTGGCAGCTCGCGCAGATCGGTGCGCCCGGTCTTTGCTGCCTCCGGCACCTCTTCGCCGAAGGCCGTGATCGCCTGCTCGACCTCGGGCGGCCAGTGCACCGGCAGGTCATGGGCGCGGATCGAGATATCGGTCTCCATCCCGGCCGCCATGTGCTCACCCAACACCTCAGCCACCCGGCCGATCGGCTGGGTGCGTCTGGTTGGCTGATCCGTGATCTCGGCGACCACGATCTGGCCCTGCTCGGCACCGCCGAGGCGATCGCTCGGAATGATCACATCGTGGGTCAGACGCTTGTTGTCCGGCACCACGAAGCCGACACCGCTCTCCGAGTAGAGCCGACCGACCACGCTCGTGGTGCTGCGCTCGAGGATCTCGACGACGGCCCCTTCGAGCCGACCGCGGCGATCCTTACCGGTCACCCGTGCGACGATGCGGTCGCCGTGGAAGAGCGCGCGCATCTCCTTCGGATAGAGATAGAGATCGTCGCCACCATCATCGGGCTTGACGAAGCCGAAGCCGTCCGGATGGCCGATCACACGGCCAGCCACCAGGTCACGCTTATTGACCAAGCAGAAGGCGTCACGGCGATTCCTCAGGAGCTGGCCATCGCGCACCATGGCCCCGAGACGGCGCTCCAGTGCGATGAGGTCTGGCTCATCGGTCAACCCGACCAGGGAGGCCACCTCATCGAAGGAGGCAGGCGCACCATGCTCGGTCAACCTTTCGAGGATGAATTCACGACTGGGAATCGGGTTGTCGTACTTCTTTGCTTCCCGTTGCCGATGTGGATCGAGGTCCCGGGCGGATTGAGCCTTTTTTCGTCGTGCCACGCTGTACTCTTGCTGCGTCGAATGATTTGACTAGTCTACCGTTGACAAGCCCCTTCTGTCTCACTAAGCTTGTTGGCTTGTCGCGGTCGCAACCGTCGACACCGCACCCCTGCCGAGGTGGCGGAATTGGTAGACGCGCATGGTTCAGGTCCATGTCTGGGAAACCAGGTGGAGGTTCAAGTCCTCTCCTCGGCACCATCTCTAAGAGTTTGAGCCCATTCACCTTTATCCGGTGAAATCAGGCCGACAGCAGCGATCATGGCTGGTGGTCCACAACGGTGGTCCACACGCATGCCAAGCACGCTTTACCTGCGTCGCAACCGCTCTGGAATCTACTACTATCGTCGCCGTCTGCCGAGTGCCGTGCGCGCCGCCTTTGACGGCCGTCGCGAGATCGTACGCAGTCTCGCCACGACCCGGCGCCGCGACGCGATCCCGCTCGCGCAGGCGCCTGACCTTGACATTGAGCAACAGATCCGAAAGGCCTTAGCACACTCGATGCCAGAGAAGAGCAGCTTCTACTACCTTCTCCATCCAGAGGAATTCAGCAAGGACATCGGCCAGCTCCTTGCGGACATCCAGGACAATGAGGTCGGTAGGCTGACCCAAAAACCCAATGCGAACGGAAGACCTTACAGCGGAAGCTGCCCGATAGCGTCCACATCCCCCGAGCGTACGGTGGCCCGAACTTCGGTATGACCTGCCATACGATGACGAGTCATCAGCCCAGCAACGACGGGTCCTGAGAGCATGAGCACTGGGCTTGAGAGCCGATGAATACCGGCGCTCCCCGTGGGGTACCGAATGTCAGAATCGGGTATCCGCCGGAATAGGAAGCACCGGGGTCGCGTCAATACAACTTGGGATCGGGAAGCCGCCTGTATGAGGCCAGTATCCGGACCCACGGGCATGGCGATGATCAAACAGAAGAGCGGGTGGAAGGCCATGTCCACGCGGGTACGCGGTTCCCGTGGGTACCCACCCCTGCTGATTGGCCGCCCTATGCTACGATGTAGCTACATCAATCAAAGCGAACACTCGTATGCCCTCTGACACCGTTGTGCGCGCACGCGTCGACCAGCAAGTCAAAGCCGAAGCCTCTGAGGCCCTCGAGGCGATGGGACTGTCGATGTCTGACGCGATCCGGCTGCTTCTAGTCCGGGTTGCCAAAGACAAGCGCTTCCCATTCGAGATCAAGGTGCCGAACGCCACCACACAGCAAGCAATCGCTGAGCTGGAGGCGGATCAAGGCAAGCCGTTCAACAGTGTTGAAGCACTGATGGCGGATCTGCGTGAGGACGATTAAGCGCTCCTCAGCCTTCAAGCGTGACTACAAACGCGAGCGCAATGGGCCCTCTCGCGCAGTGCCGGACGGGGTGTTGGAAGCTGTTCTTCTAGCATTAGCCACTGATCAGCCCCTGGCGCCGCGTTACCGAGACCACGATCTGACGGGCAATTGGTCTGGATACAGGGAGTGCCACCTCAAGCCAGATCTCCTGCTGGTCTACAAGAAGCCGGATCACGAGACTCTCAGATTAGCCCGCTTGGGCTCACACAGTGAGCTGTTTGATTAAGCGTTCGGTGCAAAAGTGATCCAAGCTTAGGGTTAAGACGCACAGGCGCGCTTCACCGAGGTCGTGCCAATACTTAAGTGATGGGCGGCCTCGGCAATACTCGCCTCATGCTCTCTACGCCATACCTACGATTAAAAGCGATCCCGTGGGTCAGGATCGGGTATACGCCGGAATAGGACGCACTAGGACCACGCCACGGCAGCTCGGGATCGGGAAGACGTCGGCATGAGGTCAGTACCCGAGCCACACTGGTGTGGCAATGATCCGGACACAGTAGCGGGCTTGGCATCCCAAACCCACGGGTATGTCATGGTCCCTCAAATGGCGCGCTCACCATTCAGTCGAGACGGGGTCTGAATACTTGCTCTAAGCCCGGTACCCGAGCGGCTTTCTCCAGGCCGGCGATCGAAACAGGCAAACAGATCCAGGCCGAAGCCAAGATCGCGCCGGTCCTCATTTGGACGTCTTCATCCGCGCCTTATCCTGATACATGTCCTGAAGGGAATGCACGTTGGTCGCATCAATCGCCCCCGTTTCATGCGCCCATTGCAGCATCGCCCGGTCCTCCTCGCTCAGGCTGCGCCAGGCGCCATAGTCCGAGCGCGCGCCCCACTTGCGCCGCGCCGCCAGCGTCTCGCCCATCGCCTTTGTCAAGGCCGCGCTCGACTTCCGGAACCCGTGCTCACCCGCCAACTGCGGCAGCGCCACCAACGGCGTCTGCGTCAGGTTGACCAGCGCCGCCGCAGGAGACGCACCCAAGAACCACAAGAACCCAAGCCCCGTCAGTCGGGCGGCCCAAGGCGCGCCACCCGGCGACATGATCCGATAGCGCTTGCGGTACTCCTCCAGAAATTGATCCTCACGGATCACGTTACCCTCGGGATCTGCGCCCTTCTTGACCTTCTTCTCATGCTCCATGGTTGCCATCGCCGCCGAGAGCACCACCCGCACCCAAGGCTATTACCGCCGTGTCGGTCGCCGCTACAAAGCCGGCGTCGTCCCACCCTTCGCCCTCTCCTGACACCACGCAACCCCGCGACATCAAGCCCCCATGGCCACGCCAAACCGATACGGAGCCCACTGGACCCCCGCAGAAGACATCGAGCTCAAGCGGCTATTCCACCAAGGCCTCAGCGACAACGCCATTGCCAAAGCCATGGGACGCCACTCCGCAGAAGCCATCGAGCGCCGTCGCTGGATGCTCGGCCTGCTTCGGCGCCGCAAAACCCTATGGACCCCGCAAAACCTCCAAGCCCTCTACGACAACCAACACCTCAGCTCCACCCAACTCAGCCAAAAGCTCAAGATTCACCCCACCAACATCCACAAAAAGCGCAAAGAGCTTGGCCTGCCAACCAGCACCCAACGCCGCTGGACCGCAGACGAGATCGCCCTGCTCCGCCAGCACTACCCAACCCAAGGCGCCCGCTACATTGCCAACCGCACCCAATGGACCCCGCACGACGTCCAATGCAAAGCCTGCGCCCTCGGCATCCGCCGCCAGCACGACCCTCAAGAGCACCAACCAATCGACACACCATCAGCGCAACCAAGCACCAACGCACCGCGCCAGAGATCCAGGAACTGACCCATGCGTGATCGTCCACCACTCACGGACCAACAGCGCCGCCTCATCCGCCTGCTCGCCAAGCTCGAAGCCCGCCGCCGAGTCCGCGAAGCCCGGCAGCCAAGACCGCCAGCGCGCCGCGACGGGCCTGCGGGGCCCGACGGGCGTGACTTCCCGCCCCGTCTGCGCCCGGGCCGGGCCCGGGGGGCGGGGCCGGACCGCGAAACGCCCCGAGGCATGGTCACCTCGGGGCGCGTCGTCGTCTCCGGAGGGGAGGCGTCAGGTGGGGTCCGGCTCCATCCCGCCCGTGTCGTCGCCGGGGCGCGACTTGGGCTTCTTGGTCTTGGGGATGGCGGTGACCGAGGGCGCCGTCGGCGCCGGAGTCTCGTCATCGTCATCGCCGCGATGGATCGGCTCGCCCTTCATGGCCTTGTGAATCTCCGGGCCCGTCAGCGTCTCGTATTCCAGCAGCGCCTCGGCGA
>NZ_JBUDPI010000050.1:0-15720 GCF_054919635.1 Halochromatium sp.
GGGAAAAGTCGTTCGGCGGCCCCAACAACGACCGCGCGCGCGCTGCTTACGCCCTGCGCGACGGCGGTTACATCATTGCCGGCGAAACCGGCTCGCCCTCCGGCGACGTGGACGACTACAAAGGCGGCCTCGACTTTTGGGTGATTCGCCTCGACGAAGACGGCGGCCTGGTTTGGGAAAAAACCTTTGGCGGCCTGCTGAACGACCAGGCTTATACGATCGTGAAGACCCGCGACAACCGCTTTATGGTCGCGGGCCCCACTAACTCCAGCGACGGCGATATTGACCAGGCCCGCGGCGAAACCGACGTGCTGCTGGTCAAGTTCGACGAGAACGGCAACAAAATCTGGAGCAAAACCTACGGCGGCAACGGCAACGACGCGCCCTTCCACCTCGCCATTAACCAGTCGAACGGCCTCATTGCCATGGTTGGCACCACGGCCTCGACCGACGGCAACCGGCCGGCCGCGGCGAGCACTGCGGCGCCGCCCAGGCTATGGCCAATCAGCAGGGCCGGCGCGGCATACTTGGCCTTGAGCGCCTCTGCCGCCGCAAGCAAATCCTGTATGTTCGACGAAAAACTGGTGTTGGCAAAGTCACCATCACTGTTGCCGAGACCTGTGAAATCGAAACGCAGCACGGCGATGCCACGGGCTGCTAACGCACGCGCAATGCGGGTGGCAGCCGCGAGATCCTTGCCACAGGTGAAGCAATGCGCGAACAGCGCATAACGCTGTGTCTCCACGTCCGCTGGCGGCGTTTCTAACAGACCCGCCAAGCGGTGGCCATCGAGATTCTCAAAATCGAACCGAATACCTGCCATGCGATTGCCTTCACTGCGAGTCGGGGACCGACACCCATAGTATGCTATCGCCACTTGAGGTGACGCCAAACCTGACCCGGAGCCTGAGCCGGGGCCTAAGCCTGACCCGTTGCCTAAGCCTGACCAAGTGCCTCAGAGCGAGAGACAAGTCGGACCAGAAACCCGTTGGACAAGACAGCGATGCGATGGATCTTGGACATTGCGGCGTCTGGGAGGACCGACAAGTCCGTCGGGAGTCGAGCAAGGTGCGCATGCCGATGACGGCGCCCTCGATCAGCCCGACGCCCACCGGTCTGCTCGTCGTCGAGCTCGAGCTCGAGTCATGGGGCCCGGCTCAGAATCGGCTGCTGACTCGGTTACCGAGCGAGGACCAGAGCCGCATCCTGCGTTATCGGCGCGATGCCGACCGCGAGCGCGCTCTTGTGGCAGCGCTCCTGCCGCGCCTGCTGATCGCGCAGCGCTCGAGCCAGCCCTTTAGCCAACCCTTGAGCGCCATCCGCTTCGATCGCAGCCCCTCCGGCAAACCTAGCTACCCAGGTGATCCAAGCTTTCATTTCAATCTCTCCCACTCGGGACGCTACGTCGCCCTAGCCGTTGCCTGCAATCCCGTGGGCGTCGATGTCGAGCAGCTGCGCCCGACCCTGGACTGGGCAGCGATCGCCAAGCGCTTCTTCGCTGCTGACGAACAGCGCTGGCTGGCGGGTCTCGATGATGCCACACATCAGCGTCGGTTCATCGCCCTCTGGAGCCGCAAGGAAAGCCTGCTCAAGGCCACCGGCGAGGGCGTGGCCGGCGGTCTCAGCAGATTCAGCGCAATCGCTGACGATGATGTCGAGATCGAGGTGACCCACCGCGGTCGTCGCTGGTTCCTACGCTCCTACTCCATCTTGCCCTACTATGGACTCGCCCTGTGCTGCGGCTCGGCTGGCCTGCCGGAGCCGCTGCTGACCCAGGCTCGGGCATCCATGCTCATCAGCGACACCGCATCGGCGGTGGCCGCTCTGGCCCGACGATTGGCCGACGTGCCGGAATGCGAGACCGAATGGCTTGCGGCCAATGCCAGGGCGCCTTAGTGTGCAGTCATGCCGGAACAGACCAAGACCCCTCTATGACGACCACGAGTCTCCCGATGCCTCCGCTGACCCGCACCAGCGACGGGCAGGAGCGGCGCGTCGGCGTCGAGATCGAGCTAAGCGGACTCACGATCACCGAGACCGCGGAGCTGGTCCGAGAGACCCTGTTCGGGGCTAAGGGGTTCGGGGCTGGGGGTGGCGAGATGCTGCATCCTGGCCGCTACGAGATCGCGCTGCGCGGCGACCCCGCCGGCGACTGGCAAGTCGAGCTCGACTTCGCCTTCTTGAAATCCCTGGGTCGGCGCTCGCGCAGCCAAGATGATCTTGGCGACGCCGTCGGCGAGCTGGCAGAGGATCTCCTGCGCATGGTCGCTGAGCGCATCGTGCCGGTCGAGGTCATCAGCCCGCCCCTGCCGCTGTCGCGGCTCGCGGAATTCAATACCATTATCGAAAGCCTGCGCGCAGCGGGGGCTCGTGGGACAGCCGATGATCCGACCTATGCCTTTGGTATGCAGCTCAATCCGGAGGTGCCCGCTACCGACGTCGACAGCATCAGGCAATACCTGCAGGCCTTTCTCTGCCTCGAAGACTGGCTGCGCGAGCGCGCCGCGGTCGATCTCACCCGGCGGCTCACCTTCTTCGCCGAGCCCTTCCCGAAGGGCTACGTGCGGCTTGCGATCGCGCCCCATTACTCACCGAACCGCACACAGCTGATCGATGACTACCTGGACGCCAACCCAACCCGCAATCGCACGCTCGACATGCTGCCGCTGTTCACCCATCTCGATGAGGCGCGCGTACGCGCGCGGGTGCAGGACGAGCGGATCAAGTCGCGCCCAACGCTGCACTATCGATTGCCGAACAGCGAGGTCGACAAACCAGGCTGGGATCTCAGCGTCCCCTGGAACGACTGGCTGGTCGTCGAGCGCCTCGCTGCAGACCCCGCCCGTCTCGAGTCGCTCTGTTCCAAGTACAGCGCCTATCTCAACAACACCCTCGAGCGCCTGACCGGCGATTGGAAACAGGAGTGTCAGCAATGGCTGAGCAAGAACGGCCTCCTCTCATAGCCGTTACCGGCCCAACGCGCGGCTCACATGCCCCTAAGTTCTTGGTTCAGCTCGCCCTGCGCCTCGCCGGCGCGCGCACCGCGCTGCTCACACCCACTCAGCCAAGACCTGAGGTCCAAGAGGCCGCGGACGGGGTCGTGATCACCGGCGGCCATGATATCGACCCGGTCCTCTATGCAGCCGCCCCCGCGGTCACGCCCCAGTCCGATCCCGAGCGCGACGCCCTAGACTCGGCCGTCATCGAGCGCGCGCTCGAGCGAGGTCTGCCCCTGCTGGGCATCTGCCGCGGCGCCCAGCTGCTCAATGTCCGCCTCGGCGGAAACCTATTTCAGGAGCTGCGCTCAAGGCGCAAGCACACCTCCAACCGCTGGACCATCTTCCCGCTCAAGACCCTCTGCATCGAGCCGAACACCGAGCTTCAGCAGCTCATCGGTTGCGACCGCGCACGCATCAACAGCCTGCATAACCAGGGGATCGACCAGCTCGGCGAGGGACTGGTGGTTGCTGGCCGCGACCTCGACGGCATCGTGCAGGCGATCGAAGCCCCGTTGCACTACTGGCTGCGCGGAGTCCAATGGCACCCTGAATTCCTCCTCTACAACCGCGGTCAGCGCCGGTTGTTCAGCGGTCTCGTCGAAGCCGCACGACAACATCCAAGCCGATAGCTGTCGCAGGGAGCGGGCGTGGAAGCCTACCTCGGGCTGTTCACCGCCGCCTTCGTGGCGGCGACCTTACTGCCTTTCTACTCCGAAGCCCTGTTGGTCGGACTCCAAGCTGGTGGCTACGACCCGCTTCTGCTCTGGTTTTGGGCAACGGCCGGGAACACGCTAGGTGCAGCCGTGAACTGGGCGCTTGGCCGCTGGCTCCTGCGCTTTCAGGACCGACGCTGGTTTCCATTCAAACCCAACAAGCTCGGACTGGCCCAGCGCTGGTATCAACGCTGGGGGTTCTGGTCGCTGCTCATGGCCTGGCTACCGGTCGGCGGCGATGCACTCACCTTCATCGCCGGGATCATGCGCGTCAACTTCTTGCTGTTCTTCGCGCTCACCTGGATCGGCAAGGGGGCCCGTTATGCGGCTGTATTGGGGCTATTCGGCTGGCTCTCGAGCGAACTGGCGGCTGTTGCCGCACCCCTGGCCTAGGCGATTTCTGTCGAGCTCCATGTCTCTGCGATCAAGTCGACTAACAGCCGCTAGCGCCTGCGCAAGCACGGGAACGAGCGGCGCTGACCTCGGGCGCTAGCGCTGCATGCGCCGAATGATGCTACTCGTGCTGCGATCCTCTAACAGGGGCACGAGCACCAGCTCCCCGCCCCAGCTGCGAACCTGCTCGGCGCCCACCACTTGATCGGGCCGGTAGTCGGCACCTTTGGCGAGAACGTCTGGCCGGAGAGTTTCGATGAGCTGGAGTGGGGTGTCTTCGTCAAAGAGGACGACGGCATCGACGGCGGCGAGGGCGGCGAGGACGCGGGCGCGGTCCTGCTCGCCGACTAAGGGACGCTCTGGACCTTTGAGTGTACGCACGGAGCGATCGCTGTTGAGGCCGATGACGAGGTGATGGCCGTGGCGACGGGCCTGTTCGAGATAGCTGACATGGCCTGCGTGCAAGAGGTCGAAACAACCGTTGGTGAACACCACTCGCTCCCCACGTGACTGCCAGTCTCGCACCTGCCCCCGAAGCTCGGCGAGGCTATAGAGCTTCTGAGACGGGTCTAGCGCGCGATCTGGTGCCGCCTGAGCGACGGCGGTCTGGTCGAGCCTAACCCCCTCCCCCATAATCAAATCGGGGCCGAGCTCATCGCTCAGGGCTTGTCTCAGCTCGCTGAGGCTGATGGCGGCGGTGCCGACCTTGGCAACGACGACACCGGCGGCGAGATTGGCGAGATGGGCGCTGTCGACGGGATCGAGGCCGGCAGCAAGACCGGCGGCAAGCGTGGCAATCACGGTGTCGCCCGCGCCCGAGACATCGAAGACCTCGCGCGCAACGGCCGCGATGCGGATCTGCGTGTCGTGCTCAACGACCAGCAGACCCAGCTCGCCAAGGGTGAGCACCAAGCGCTCGAGCTGGAGCTCAGCGCGCATCCGGCTGGCGATCGCGCCGAGATGCTCGAGATCGCCCGGATCGACGCTGGCGGCTTGGGCCAGCTCGGCGCGGTTGGGGGTGATCAGGCTCGCGCCCCGATAGCGACTGAAGTCCCGACCCTTGGGGTCGACCAGCACCGGCAGGCCCTGCTCCCGGGCGGCGTTGATCAAACGCTGACACAAACCGCCAAAGAGCACGCCCTTGGCATAGTCGGAGAGCAGCAGGACCGAGGCTGTGCTGAGCCGGGGCATCAGGGTTGCGAAGAGCTGGTCCTCGAGCTCAGCGCTGAGTGGCGCGAGATGCTCGTCGTCGATGCGCAACATCTGCTGATGATTGCCGATCAGCCGGGTCTTGGTGGTGGTGGGCCGGCTGGGATCGGCGAGGACGGCGCTGCTGTCGGTGCCCTGCTCACCGAGCTGACGCAGCAGGCGCTGGCGATGGTCATCCTCCCCGGTCACGCCGGCGATACTGACCTGCAAGCCGAGTCCGCTCAGATTGCGCGCGACATTGGCGGCGCCACCCGCCGTCTCGGTCTCATGGCTGAGATGAAGGACCGGCACCGGCGCCTCAGGCGAGATGCGCCCGACCTGACCCCAGAGGTAGCGGTCGAGCATGAGATCGCCGACCACCAGCACGCGGGCACCACCAAAGCCTGTTTCCAAGGCGGCCATGACCTGCCTGGGATGGCGAAACGGAGCGACGGAGGGGGGTTGGGACCAGGCTCTGGACATGGCTCGCAGCCTGCTCAGTGGTCGCTCACAGCGGCGTGCACGCGTTGCTCGACCAGATCGCAGAGGATGTGGCCGATGAGCATGTGCGCCTCTTGGATGCGCGCAGTGCTGGTTGAAGGCACACCCAGCCAGAGCTCGCAGCAGTCGCGCAGACGCCCGCCTCCGGCACCGGTCATGCTGACGCGGTAGGTCTGGAGCCGTTCGGCACGCTCCATGGCGCGCACCACATTGGCGCTGTTGCCGGAGGTGGAGAGCCCCACCAGCAGATCGCCGGGCCGGCACAGGGCCTCGACCTGACGCGCGAACACGGACTCGAAGCCATAGTCGTTGGCCACCGAGGTCAGCACCGCGGTGTCGGTGGTCAGCGCAATCGCTGCGAGCCCAGCACGCTCGCGCTCGAAGCGGCCGACCAGCTCAGCGGCCAGGTGCTGGCTGTCGGCGGCGCTGCCGCCGTTGCCCATCCAAAAGACGCGGCCACCGCGCTCGATCACGCCACAGACCTGTTCGGCGAAGGCTTCGATAGAGGCGCGTAACTGCTCGAGGGATTGCACGACCTCGAGATGGGCGCTGAGCGCGGCGCTGATGGGGTCTGGTTGGTCAGCAATATGAAGGTTTGGTGACATCTGGATGACGGAACTGAGGTGGCAACGGCTACTCATTGTTCCCTATGCTCGATCACTTGGCTATGGCTGCAACAATTTCGCCGTCCCATCCGAGGATCATCCATGAAACGATCTGCCAACCCTCTATTAACGCACCTCAGTGTTGTCCTGCTTAGCGTCTGCTTGCTTCTGCCGCCGGCGCTGATCGCAGGGGAGAAACCGCTTCGCATCTACGGCTCGGGAGCCACCTTTCCAGCGCCCCTATTCTCGAGCTGGATGCACAGCTTCACCGCTGAGCACCCCAAGATCCAGCCGGACTATCAGGGCACCAGCAGCGCCGGTGGGCTCAAAGATCTCGCCGAGGGCCGGGTCGATTTCGCCGCCGCAGATTTTCGCATCGCCGACGAGCAGGCGGCCGAGCTCGGGGGTGGGATTCTGCAGGTGCCGATGGCGGCCGCCGGTGTCGTGCTCGTCTACAACCTACCCGATGTCGGCCAGCTCTGGCTGTCCCGAGAGGCGCTGATCGGCCTGTTCAGTGGCGAGATCTCGCGCTGGGATGATCCGTTGATCGCCAAGACCAACCCGAATGCCAGTCTCCCGGACCTGCCGATCACCCTGGTGGCACGCACGGGCGCCAGCGGCACCAGCTACAACCTGACGACGCACCTGAGCACGATTAGCTCGGACCTGGCGCAACAGATCGGTGCCACGCTGACCCCGGCCTGGAACCAGGTCATCGAGCGGCCCGGCGGACTGATCCGCGGCGCTGGCAACGATGGCGTGATCTCGTTGGTGCGATCGATTCCAGGCGCGATTGGCTATGTGGCCTATCCCTATGCCGATTTCACGAACACGCCGATGGCCGCGATCGAGAACAAGGACGGCAAGTTGGTCGCCCCCAGCCCGGTGAGCTTTGCGGCCTCGATGGACGCGATCAGGCAGTCACCGAGCATCGAGACGCTGATCGATCCAGCCGGCGAGAGCGCCTATCCGTTGATCGCGGTCTCCTATGTGATGCTGCGCAAGGACTACGACCATCCGCAGAAGCGACAGGCCATCCTCGACATCGTCGATTACGCGCTTGGGCCGGGCCAGCAGATCGCTGAGCGCATAGGCTATATTCCCTTCTCACCAGCGGCAATCGAGTACGTGCGGCGCCAGCTTGAGCCGTTGAAGCAGCCCCCGAGCGAGGCCGCTGAGCCGTCCAGTGGCGAACGACAGCCTGTCAACACCAACCAAACCGACGCACAATCTAACAGCCACCCCGAGATCTAGCCCGTCCGAGATCTAGTCGGTGCAGCCCCGAGCGCTGGACGAGCCAAGCCATCGAAACCCAGACGCTGGGTCGCTGAAGCAGGGTCCGAGCGGCTACACTCGGACTTACTGCTTACTCATCATGCCCTGCGGAGTCTGTTATGCCCCAACCCATTGGACAGCTGCTGAACAAGCCAGTGGTGCGCAACACGGCGATTGGGATCGGGATCGCGGTCGCCGTGCCGGTTGCGGTCGCGGTGCTGGCGCCCTATCTGCGGCCGGCGGCCCGCTCCGTGATCAAGGCCAGTGTGCTCGCCTTCGAGCGCGGACGCGAGGTCACCGCTGAGCTGGGCGAAGCGATGGAGGACATGGTTGCCGAGGTCCGCGAGGAGCTGCGCGATCAACGTCTCGCCGCCGGCGCAGCAGCCGCAGCGGAAACGGCGACCGACACCGCCCAGGCCGCGGGGAAGCAAGCGGCTCACAACGCTGCCGATACAGCGGCTGGAGCGGCCGAGGCTGTCGCCGGCGCCGCTGCCGAGGCGGCAGAGCATCTGCGCCGGAAGGCTGGCTGATGCTCGATGCGACGCTACCAGACGCGCAACCGGAGGCGCACCCAGAAGGGCCAGGGGTGGTCTCCGAGCAGCCACCTGTCGCACGAGTCGTGCATCGAACTGCAGAGCGCTGGCGTCTTCGGGTGCCAGCACGCAAACGCGACCTCCCCTACTTCATTGGTCTGTACGAAGCGCTGCGCGCTCAACCCGAGATCCACGAGGTCACCATCAATCCGGTCACCGGCAGCCTGTTGGTCTGGTTTGCGCCTGCTGATGCAGCGGCTCTACCGGATGCGCTGACGCGCGATGGACTGCTACAACTCGCCGATCGACCAGAGGAAAGCGCTGCCGCTCATGCGTTTCATGTGTCGGTCAACGATACGCGGATTCTAGTGTTCCTGATCATCCTGGCACTCTCGGCCTATCAGCTGAGCAAGAAGCAGTTTCTTGCGCCCGCATTAACCCTGTCTCTGTACCTGATCGACCTCGTCGCGGGACTGAAGCTCGAGCGAGACGCTGCCGCCCGCGCCGAACAGGCTGCGGGCTGCCTTGATGAACAGGTCGCTGAAGGCGCTGCTGAGCGGGCCGCAGAATAGAGAGCGACGCAGACGGCCGCGCGAGCCAAGCAGCCGCTGGCCCATGTGCTACTGTGTTCTGTACGCCTTCAGCAACAAACGTCTGCATTCATCGAGGTCGAGATGGGCAATATCCTGGTGACCGGTATTACCTTTGGGGTCTTCATGACCGAAGCCCTGATCCACTACAACATGGGTCAGGCCAAAGACCATGACGGGTTCAAGCTAACCGTGCCACCGCCGAAGGAGCTGGCCAAGATCGCGGCCGTGACCCTGACCTTCTCAATCGCCACCGGTCTACTGGTCAAGGCATTACCAAAGAACCTCCAGTCCAAGATCTAGGCGCAGAGCCCAGTCACCCGCCGAGCTTGGGCTAACGCACGCGAATGTGCTGGTAGATATTCAGATAGTCCTGTGCCGGCCGCGCCCAGGAGTTATCCATGCGCATGCCGTTGAGACGCAGCTGACGGAAGTGGTCCGGGTGTCGCTGCCAGAGGCTGATCGCACGGCCGAGCGCTGACTCCAGGCCCTCGAAGGTCAGCTCGTCGAAGACATAGCCGTTGCGCTCTTCGTAAGGCCGGTCGCTGTGGTTAGCATCGAACACGGTATCGGCCAAGCCACCGACCCGACGCACGATCGGCACGCAGCCATAGCGCATGGCGATCATCTGGGTGAGACCACAGGGCTCGTAAACGCTCGGGATCAGGATCATGTCGGCGCCGGCATAGATCAGGTGGGCCAGCTCTTCGTCGTAACCGAGCTCGAGGTGGACGTCTGGATCATCGGCCAGCGATTGTTTGGCGTCCCAGAACATGGCATTGATGGCCGGGTCCTGGGCACTACCGAGCAGCACGAACTGCGCCTCCTTCTGCAGGCTGTAATCGATGCCGTGGCGGATCAGGTCGATGCCTTTCTGGCGGTCGAGCCGACTGACGACGGCGACGACGGGCTTGGGGGCATCAGCCAGACCGAGCCGCTCGCGCAGGGCGGTCTTGTTCTCGCCCTTGGCCGGGAGCTGCTCGAGGTCGTAGCTGGCTGCGATGAAGGGGTCGGTCGCCGGATTCCAGGTGGTGGTGTCGATGCCATTGAGCACGCCGCCGAACTTACGGTCATGGGTGCGGAGCACGCCCTGCAGACCGACACCCTGATCGGTATGTTGAATCTCCCAGGCATAGCGTGGCGAGACCGTCGTGACGAAGTTGGAGAAGACGATGCCGCCTTTCATCAGGTTGACCGCCTGCGGATTTCCCGGGTCTTGCAGCCGGTCCGGTACGATCAAGCGACCGACATCCAGACCGTTCATCTCCAGCACCTTGGACGTGGTCCAGCCTTGATGGCCGAGGTTGTGTAGCGAGTAGCAGACGCGGGTCTTGTCGAGCCCCAGCGCGGTGTAGCGCTCGAACAGCAGCACCGGCACCAGCCCCGTCTGCCACTCATTGCAGTGAATGATGTCCGGCCGTTTGCCCGAGGCGATCAGGAACTCGAGAATCGCGCGCGAGAAGAAGGTGAAGCGGTCCGGATCATCGGCGTCGCCATAGATCGCGCCGCGATTGAAAAAGCCGTGCTCGGAGTGGGCATCGATGAAGTAGCAGCGCAGGCCGTCGACCAAACCGACCTCGACATCGCAGTGCAGGGCGCGATCGAAGAACGGCACCCAGAGATCCGAATGCTCGACGGTCATGCCCTGGACCCGGTCGTAGCGCAGGCAGTCATATTTGGGCAGGATGATCTCGACTTGGTGGCCCTGGGCAGCAAGCTCGCGAGACAGTCCCTGCACGAAGTCACCAAGGCCACCAGCCTTGGCCACCGGCGCGCACTCCGGGGTGGCCATCAGGATATACATACTACCGTTCTCAATCAGACACTTAGATGATTAGGGCTCGCGCTCAGCAACAGGCAGCCGCGGCAGCCGAGCAAGCAGCGCGGTCAACAGCTCGGGGTCATCGAGGGCGACCCGAAGCGAGAAACGCCCACCTGGTCCGACCCGAAAGGGATGTCCGCCAAGATCCAGCAGACTGCCTGGCGCCGCGCGACCGAACACATGCAGCTCGCCTTGAACAACAGCCTCGTCGCTGGACGGATAGGGAGCGATCGGCCCGCTTCCGCGCGGTGCCTGCGCCAATTCGCGTCGGTTGCTGGGCTGCTCCCCCTGCCAGTCTGCGACCTGCTCCGAGGACCGTTGCTCCGATCCCCGCGCTGGCTCTTCCGATGTCACCACATCTTGCCGTCTCAGCGGCTCTTGGTCCAATAGAACCTGCTCGCCTGGGCTCCGAGCGCCTGGATTTGGCGCGAGCGCAGCCTCAGCGCGGATGCCACCCCCGACGACATCGATCAGCGGGAAGGGCCCGGCGGGCAGCTCTGCGCGGTCCGCCAACGCAGCGAGCGATGGATCGGGGAAGCGGGTCGTCAGTCGCCCCGCGGTGCCAGTAACGACTGCATTGCTAGGGCTTGGGCTAGGGCTAGGGCTAGGGCTAGGGCTTGGGCTTGGGCTAGGGCTCTGGCCTAGACGCCGGCTCTGCGTGAGAGGCGGAGGCCCGACTGGCGCCCGCATTGCCTGGGACCCGGTTACGAATCGCGCCGCTGTGAGAGACATTAGCGCCATCACGGGCGCCGGCTCTCGCCAGCGCTCCAGCCTAGGGTCGACAAGCGCAGCTGGGGCTGGCTGAGGCCCTGGCTCGAGGGTTTGCCTGAGCACAGGCGCGGTTGCAGAGCCTGGTGCAGGCCTTGAGCCGGACTTCGGATCGAGCTCAGGCGCTGGCGGAACCGCTCGCGCAGCCGCTAGATCAGGCGTCAGCTTTGCGCTGGGCTCCGGGTCGGGCTCAACCGCTGACTGCGGTGCTAGCCTGGCGAGGCCCAGGGACTCGGGCACCGTTTGCAGCTGATTGGATCGGGCCAGCAGCAGCCAACCGCCGTCGCGTTGACATTCGAGACCGAGCTCGGCCTGCAGGATGCCAACGACAGGCTCCGGAAACCGGGCTTGGCCGCTGAGGTCGCTGCTGAGGTCGATAGCCGCTTCGGCGAGCTGGGCGCCGTCCCCCTCAGCTCGTCGCAGATAGAGCTTCGCGACCGGTTGGTGAGCGGGCTGATGGGCGGCAAAAGCGCTCTGCGCCCGCTCGATCACTGCGGGATCAAGGTGCCAGTCGAGCGCGACGCCACCACCAATCAGTGGATACAGCACCAGGCGCGGCGCCCGATCCGGGTTTGGGAACCGCGGTGCGCGATCACCCGGCATGGTGGCACTCCAGGCAAGCGCCGTGGCGCATGACACCCATAAGCCCGTTCATATCATCGCGGGGCGACCGGCTGGGCAACCGGCTCCCTGCTCAGCGCGTTGTGGCACGCCGGGCTCGTGCTCGCGCGACGGCGGCATGGACCTGTGCGGGCGCGGTGCCGCCGATATGGTTGCGTGCTGCGACCGAGCCATCGAGGCTGAGCACATCGAAGACGTCGCTGCCGATCGCTGGCGAGAAGCGGCGCAGCTCGTCGAGACTGAGCTGCGCCAGATCCCGGCCCTGCTGGATGCCGTAGGCGACGGCCTTGCCGACGACCTCATGCGCGTCGCGGAAGGCAATGCCCCTGTGCACGAGGTAATCAGCGAGGTCGGTCGCGGTCGAGAACCCTTGGCTGGCCGCGGCGCGCATGCGCTCGGGATGGCAGCTCAGCTTGGCCATCATCTCGGCAAAGACCTTGAGCGAGCCGCGCAAATTGTCGGCAGTGTCGAACAATGGTTCCTTGTCTTCCTGATTATCCTTGTTGTACGCAAGTGGCTGCCCTTTCATTAGCGTCAGCAGGGCCATCAGATGTCCGAAGATGCGCCCGCTCTTGCCTCGGATCAGCTCCGGCACATCCGGATTCTTCTTCTGCGGCATGATCGAGGAGCCGGTACAGAAGCTATCCGAGAGCTCGATGAAGCCGAACTGCGCTGAGGCCCAGAGGATGAGCTCTTCGGCGAAGCGCGACAGGTGCATCATCAGGATCGAGGCCGCAGCGACGAACTCGATCGCAAAGTCTCGGTCGGAAACCGCATCCAGCGAGTTCTCGCAGGGGGCGTCGAAGCCGAGCTGCTCGGCCGTGTAGGCACGATCGATGGGATAGCTGGTGCCAGCCAAGGCGGCAGCACCGAGCGGCATCTGGTTCATGCGCGCCCGACAGTCGGCGAAGCGCCCGGCATCGCGCTCAAGCATGGCCTGCCAGGCCATCATGTGGTGGCCGAAGGTGATGGGTTGGGCCACCTGCAGATGGGTGAAGCCAGGCAGGATGGTGGCGGCCTCGCGCTCGGCGAGATCGAGTAACGCGTCCTGCAGACGCTGCAGCGCCTCGCTGATGGCGTCGATCTCGCCCCGCAGCCAGAGACGGATGTCGGTGGCGACCTGGTCGTTGCGTGATCGCCCGGTGTGTAGTCGTTTGCCAGCCTCGCCGATCTCGGCAGACAGTGCAGCCTCGATGTTCATGTGCACATCTTCGAGTGGCACCGACCAGGCGAAGCTGCCAGACTCGATCTGCGCCTGGATGCGTTCAAGGCCGGCAATGATGGCCTCCGATTCCTGGTCGCTGAGGATGCCTTGACGCGCGAGCATGCGGGCGTGGGCGATGGAGCCGGCGATATCCTCGCGGTATAGACGCTGGTCGAAGCCCACCGAGGCGGTAAAGGCCTCAACGAAGGCGTCGGTCGGCTCAGAAAAACGGCCGGCCCAGGGTTTCGAAGCGGCGCTCTCGGTCATCGCGGGTGTTACTCATGCACCTATAAAAAGCAGTCACCATAGTACAGATCAGTGCTCGGCAACAGCCTAAGATGAATGAGTCGCACTGTCAGTGGCTAGCACGGCAGGATAAGCTAGCGGGTTTCGCCCCGATTGACCGCTGCCAACGTTGGCCCCGCGGGTTTCGGTTACTGTTAGCGGTCGACTCATCTGCAACGACCATCAGCCAGTCTGGATTCGCCTCCATGCCAGAGACCATTCGCATTGCCACCCGAAAATCTGCGCTCGCCATGTGGCAGGCCGAGCATGTTGCCGACGCGCTGCGCCACCTGCACCCGGGGTTGACGGTGGAGATCATCGGTATGACCACCCGCGGCGACAAGATCCTGGATGCACCGCTGGCCAAGGTCGGCGGCAAGGGGCTGTTCGTCAAAGAGCTGGAACAGGGCATGCTCTCTGGCGATGCGGACATCGCCGTGCACTCGATGAAGGATGTCCCGGTCGACTTCCCGGACGGCCTGCATCTGGCCTGCATCCTGGAGCGCGAAGACCCGCGCGATGCCTTCGTCTCCAACACCTACGCAGCGCTGGACGAGCTGCCCGAGGGGGCCTGCGTCGGCACCTCGAGCCTACGGCGCCAATGCCAGCTGGCGGTGCGACGGCCGGACCTGCGCATCGAGCCCCTGCGCGGCAATGTCAATACCCGACTGCGCAAGCTCGATGAGGGTGTCTACGACGCGATCATCCTAGCCGCAGCTGGTCTGATCCGGCTTGACTTCAGTGCGCGCATTCGCTCGTTCATCGCGCCCGAGGATAGCCTGCCAGCGATTGGGCAGGGTGCGATCGGTATCGAATGTCGCGTCAACGACGAGCGCGTACATGCATTGATCGCCCCGCTCCATCACAGCCTGACCGCTGAGCAGGTCAGCGCCGAGCGGGCGATGAACGCACGCCTCAATGGTGGCTGCCAGGTGCCGATCGCCGGCCACGCGGTGCATCGCGACGGCGAGCTCTACCTGCGCGGGCTAGTCGGTATGCCGGATGGCTCGAGGCTGATGCGTGCTGAGATCAGTGGCCCGGCGACCGAAGCCGAGCGCCTGGGCCGCGAGGTCGGCGAAGCCCTATTGGCCCAGGGCGCCGAGGAGGTGCTCTCGGCGCTGGCGCATGAGCCCGCCGAGCCACTCGCCGAACAGGCTGCGGGGTCTGCCTCACAGCCATGAGCGCGACCTGTCCGTTGAACGGGCGCGGGGTACTGGTGACTCGGCCCAGCGCTCAGGCCGCGCGGCTGTGTCAGCTGGTCCGCGAGGCTGGGGGCGAGCCGATTGAATTTCCGACCTTGGAGATTCGAGCTGCCAGCCATCCTGAGCAGGCGCGACGGCGACTGGCCGAGTCCTGGGACATCATTCTGTTTGTCAGCCGTAACGCGGTCGAGTACGGGGTTGAGCTGTTCCCACCCGAGCTGCTCGCCCGATTGAGCAGCAGTGGTCCTTCTCAGGGGCTCCGGCTCGGCGCCGTCGGTCGTGCGACCGCCGCCGCCTTGAAGGAGCGCGGCCTGGCGCCAGACCTGGTCCCAGAGCACGGCTTCGATAGCGAGGCGCTGCTGGCCTTGCCGGCGCTAATCCAGGTGGCTGGCAAGCGGGCGCTGATCGTGCGGGGCGAAGGCGGTCGACCGCTGCTCGGTGAGACGCTGCACCAACGTGGCGCCGAGGTCGCCTTCGCTGAGGTCTATCGACGTGCCCTGCCCGATGTCGATGTGAGCGCCGCGCTTGCAGACTGGCGCGAGCGACTCGGCTTCGTCACCGCGACCAGCGACGAGGTGCTGCAGAACCTGCTAGAGATGATCGGCCCCGAGCATCAGGCCTGGCTGTTAGCCATGCCCTTGGTCGTGATCAGCGATCGCGGCGGCGCAACGGCGATGCAGCGTGGCTTCCGTCGGGTCGCGGTGGCCGCCGAGACCAGCGACGAGGGGATCGTCGATGCACTCTGCCGCTTAGCGATGAGCCTTAGCTGAAACGGGTTCTGAGGCCGGCTCTGAGGCCGCATACTCGAAGGCATCGGAGAACAGATGCTCGATGCTAGCGCCAGCGGCCTCGAACGCGGCGCGCCCAGCATCGACCATCGCCGGTGGACCGCTGAGGTAGCAATCGAAGTCGGCCAGCGAGGGGTGGTCCTCCAGCGCGGCCTGATGTACCCAGCCGGTGCGCCCGGTCCAGTCGGGATCGGGCTCGGGGATCTTGAACAAAACCCGCACCACCCCTTCGA